>CAJAHC010000104.1 GCA_903939355.1 uncultured Methylococcaceae bacterium
ATAAGATTATTATCATTAAGGATAAATTTTCATGCAACAAGAATAAAGATACTTTTAATCTAAAAAGGTTTGCGATAATGCAAAATAATAAACGTGCATCCAGCTTTTATATCGGTAACTTACTGTTTTTGATATTGGTTTTATTGCTATGCACACCTGCTTGCGTTAGTTCAAAAGTCTACGAATGGCGAGATACAAAAGGTACTGAACATTATTCAGACAAGCTTCATCCTGAAGCAAAAATAGTTGATATAAAACCGGGTTACAGTTTTTTTACAGTAAAAAAAGTGTATGACGGAGATACTATAGAACTTCATGATGGCACAAAAGTTCGATTTTTGGGTATTAATACACCCGAAGTTCAGCATAGAGATAAGTTAGGCCAGGCTGGTGGAGAAGAAGCTAAAAATTGGTTGATTAATAAGCTTGATAATACAAAAGTTAGACTCGAATATGATGTTGAAAAAACAGATAAATACCGAAGAACATTAGCGTATGTTTTTACTGAAAAAGGTGAGCATGTTAATTTGTCTCTTGTAGAAGCGGGTTTGGCAACCATTAGCATTTACCCGCCTAATTTGAAATACGTTAATGAGTTGGTGGCCGCCGAAAATAAAGCAGAGCAAGATAAAATAGGTATTTGGTCGCTACCAGAGTATACCGTAATACCTGTTAACAAATTAACGCCTGCAGGAAACTCCGGTTGGACAAGAGTAGCAGGCAAAATTATAGATATTCGCAGTTCTCATAAATTTATTTATTTAGGATTTTCTAATCAATTTGAGAGTCGCATTGAACGAAAATGGTTGGCTCTTTTTCCGAATATAGATAGTTATTTGAATAAAACTGTTGAAGTGCGCGGTTGGCTTAACCGTCAACAAAAGCATTTTTCTGTATTGATTCGACATCCCAGCGCAATTAGAGAGTTACAACAATAAATTGATTGTTGTTTGGCTGTGGGACTGCTTAGGTGTTAATGCAATCGTAGTATTATATATGTGAGATGTTACAATCATTGCTTTAAAAAATGCTAAGTAGGCCCGTGCAAGTAAAACAGACCTCACCTTCTTATACTTGGAAGTTAATCTATAAAATTGCCTTAGAACACAAGAAAGCGCTACTTTATTCGCATTTCATCGCAATTTTAGCCACTGTTGTCAGTGTGCCTGTACCATTACTCATGCCTTTGCTGGTTGATGAGGTGTTGCTGAATAAACCTGGTATGGCCATAAGCCTTATAAATCCGTTATTTCCTGTGGAATGGCATTTACCCATTCTCTATATTGCTGTTATTTTAGTTACCAGTTTACTATTGCGAATCATCGCCAGTATCTTTAACATCATTCAGGCAAGGTATTTTTCCTGTATTTCCAAAGACATAATTTTTCGAATACGACAAAATATAATAAGCCATCTTCAAACCATATCAATGTCTGAATATGAGAGTCTTGGGACGGGGGCAGTGGTCAGTTATCTCGTTAAAGACCTGGATACTATCGATACATTTATCGGCACTACAGTCAGTAAACTATTAGTAGCGACCCTGACAATTATTGGAACAGCAGCCATTTTACTTTGGATGCATTGGCAACTAGGGTTGTTTATTTTATTGCTAAACCCTGTGGTCATTTATTTCACCCGTGTGGTGGGTTCTCGGGTTAAAGATTTAAAGTCTAAAGAAAATTCTGCTTACGAAGTTTTCCAACAGTCGCTAACTGAAACATTTGAAGCGATACATCAAATTCGGGCTAGCAATCGAGAACATTATTATTGTCAACAGTTGATTTACTCAGCTAAGGCAGTAAAAGATTATTCTGCCGTATACGCATGGAAAAGCGACGCAGCTTCCCGTTTAAGTTTTTTGGTGTTTTTGTTCGGGTTTGATATTTTTCGTGCCTGCGCAATGTTGATGGTGTTCTATTCTGATCTTAGTATTGGCCAAATGCTTGCGGTTTTTGGTTATCTCTGGTTTATGATGGCTCCTGTACAAGAAATACTCGGCATTCAATATGCTTTTTATGCGGCTAAGGCGGCATTGTCGCGTATTAATAAATTAAATGCACTGAAACAAGAGCCGTATTATCCACATTTAGAAAATCCGTTTCTTAACCAAAAAACAGTCGCTATCAATGTTGATAATCTGCATTTTAGTTATGGAGATGAAAAAATATTGAACGGCATACAGTTAAAAATAAAAGCAGGTGAGAAGGTTGCTTTAGTTGGTGCCAGTGGCGGTGGTAAATCAACTCTCATCCAAACACTCATTGGTCTTTATTTACCCAGTGCCGGATCAATTAGTTTTAATAATGTTCCAATTGAACGAATTGGCTTGGAGATAGTTAGGGAGAATGTGGTCACTGTATTGCAACATCCTGTACTTTTTAATGACACCATTCGTGCTAACCTGACTTTGGGTAAACCGGCTAGTGATGCTGAATTATGGAATGCGCTTGCTATTGCCCAATTGGAAGAGGTGGTTAAAGATCTAACTCATGGTTTAGAAACCATAGTTGGTCGCTTAGGGATGCGACTTTCTGGTGGTCAACGACAAAGAATGGCCATTGCACGCATGATTGTTGCCAATCCAAAGGTAGTCATATTAGATGAAGCTACTTCCGCTTTGGATAGTGAAACAGAGCATAAATTGCACCAAGCAATGACATCTTTTTTAAAGGGCCGAACTACTATTATTATTGCTCATCGTCTTAGTGCAGTTAAACAGGCCGATCATGTTTATGTATTTGAGGAGGGTTTGATATGTGAACAAGGAAGACATGAAACACTCATTAACCAAAATGGCCTTTACGCCAAACTTTACGGTGAATACCAATGAAGTATGTGTAAAGATCATGTTACAAATCAATTCCTGAGCACTTACTTTTATCTTAGACCTGAATATTTATGACTGAGCTTTACGATTTACATTGCCATTCCACTGCTTCTGATGGCGCCTTATCGCCAACTAACTTAGTTCAACGCGCCTATCAGCAAGGAGTTACTTCACTGGCTTTAACAGATCACGATACGACTGGAGGGCTCGATGAGGCTCAACTATGTGCTACGGAAATTGGACTCAAGTTAATTAAGGGTATTGAGCTATCTACGAATTGGCAAAACATGTGTTTTCACATTGTTGGTCTTGGTATTGATCCAACTTATACCCCTCTGGCCGATGCAACTTACATCTTACAGAATACCCGTATGGAAAGAGCTGAAAAAATTGCAGCCAAGTTGGAAAAAAAAGGCATAACGGGTTCATTGGCAGCTGTCACGAAAGCTGCAGGCGAAGGGATGGTTACCCGTACGCATTTTTCTGATTTTTTGAAATCCAAAAATCATGTATCTACCCAACAAGAAGCCTTTGACCGTTATTTAGCCAAAGGGAAGAGCGCTTATGTACCCACTTCTTGGGCGGAACTTGAATTGGTGGTTAGTTGGATTACTGGTTCTGGTGGTGTTGCCGTGTTGGCTCATCCGTTACGCTATAAATTAACAGCAAATTATCTTAAGCGACTACTCAGCACTTTTAAAGATGCGGGTGGGCAAGGGATTGAAGTTATAACGAG
>CAJAHC010000105.1 GCA_903939355.1 uncultured Methylococcaceae bacterium
AAGTTAAGTGAGTTAGAAAAAGAATTGGCTGAACTGTTTAAGTCGAACTTAGATGCTGAGAAACTGTTTTATTTAGGGATACAAATTGGTAGAGAATTAGAAAGAGATTCTATTGCTGAATATGTCTCGCTATATTTTGAAGATAGAAAAAACTCTTCTGCGCTTCAATTAGAAAAACAAGAAGTTGTTGCTAACATTAATTCACTTTTTCTAAGTGTTATTAGAGGCGCAGTAACAGAAGAAATTAATAAAAACTATGGATGGTATGTCAGTAAACGCGATTTATTGGGCAGAGATATTGACGGTTTTGATGAGGAAATAGTAAAGAAATATCACATTAACTATTGCTACGCAGAAAAACAAGATGATTTTGATGAGTACACTTTATATTTTCATGCTGTTGGTAAACTAAAAGAAGTTTTTGAAGAATACGATTTAGCAGTAAAACTGGAATGTCGATTTACTAACGATAAAGGTAAAGAGCTGATAATAGTATCTAAATGTTCTGACATTAATGTGCATAAAGCTTCTACTAATTTAAATTCAATATATCCTGACTGGGAATTATATAAATTAGAAGAATTTTATAATCCTATTTCAAAGGTATATTTATTTGTTAATACTGAGAAGTTAATCAGTTCTACGTTGATTGGTTAAGTGTCGTTTAAAACGACGGTTGATGAAATGGACATAACTTTCAGTAAATTCAATTCAAGCGCTCTAAAAATTATCAATTGCATTTTTACAACGTCGTTTTAAGGGACGCTATCTTATCAGATAGGGTTGTTTTAAACGACGGCTCAAAAACACTGTTCTTGACTCCAGTCAATCTGACAAGTCTCTCCTGCGAAGTAAAAGGTGCAAAAGTCTGCACAGCTCGGTCAAAACGTACTGGTCTGCCTTGCAACAACCCCGCAGCCCATTCCTGCTTAACATCTAAATTACACGGCGCTTGGCACCAAGAAACAATTAGGAAGGGCAAAGTCCCCCCAATTTACTTTTGGTAATGAAACAAGAGAAATACGCGCTACTCGCCCCGTTAAGCTAAAAGAGATAAAAGTATATGGCCGTTTATTGAAACAAATTGACCAGAAGTGCAGAAATAGCTAATAGGCAACAAAAAAACCATATATATATAATGTAAATATGCATACAACAGGGCATAATGAAATAAGTGCAATTTGATTATGGAAAGAACATGACCCAGAAAAAAATACCAGTACATTCGAAAATGCAGTCTATAGAACGTAATGCATTCCCTATTGTTGCCTTAGGCGCATCAGCAGGAGGTCTGGAAGCTTTCGAATTGTTTTTCAAAAATATGCCTTCCGATACCGGCTTAGGCTTTGTACTGGTCTCGCACCTTGATCCAAATCACGCCAGTATTCTGACTGAAATATTGCAACGCGTCACTGATATGCCAGTGACTGAAGTGCAGGATCAAATGCTGGTTTTGCCTAACCATGTCTATGTGATTCCGCCTAACCATGACATGACCATCAACCATGGCATATTGCAACTTAGTATAACCACAATTCAGCGCGGCCAGCGTATGCCAATCGATGTGTTTTTTCGCTCACTGGCCATCGATCAGAACGAAAATGCTAACGGCGTTATTTTGTCCGGTACTGGCACTGACGGTACACAAGGCTTACGCGCTATCTTTGGCGCAGGCGGACTTACCTTAGCGCAGGAACCGTCCACCGCTAAATTCGATGGGATGCCAACGAGCGCGATTCAGGCAGGTTATGTTACTCATGCTTTGCCGGTAGAAAAAATGCCAGAAGCCTTAATATCAAGCATCAACATGCTTAAAAAAAATAAATCAAATTTAACTTTTCCGATTATCCCAATAAACAGCATTAATAGCATCCTGATCTACTTACGTGCTAAAACCGGTCACGATTTTTCGTTGTACAAAAAAAGCACAATCACCCGCCGTATCCAGCGACGTATGTTGCAGAATAATATTGAAGATTATGACGTCTATATTACCTACATAAAAGAATGTTCATCTGAGGTGACTGAGCTGTTCAAAGAACTACTGATAAACGTCACTAACTTTTTTCGCGACCCAGAGGCTTTCAATATACTAAAACAGGAGATACTACCTATAATGGCGTTGAGTAAGCCAGATGACTACAATTTTCGCATCTGGGTGGCCGGCTGCGCTACTGGCGAAGAAGCTTATTCCCTTGCGATATTATTTCGGGAGTTGATGGATGGCAATCATTACAAGTTTAATGTGCAAATATACAGCACTGACCTAGCTGATGATGCTGTTGCCATCGCCAGAATGGGGGTCTATCCGTCAAGCATCAACTTAGACATATCGCCCGAGCGGCTGCGCCGTTTTTTCATCAAGGAAGACTCAGGCTATCGGATTAAGAAGGAGATACGTGAGATGCTGGTGTTCGCCGTTCAGAACGTGATCAAGGATCCGCCGTTCACCAAGATTGATCTGATCAGTTGCCGTAACTTGATGATTTACCTAGAGCCGGAATTGCAAAATCGCCTAATTCCGATTTTTCACTATGCGCTAAAATCGAACGGGATACTGTTTTTGTCACCATCAGAGAGCATTGGCAACCATACCGATCTGTTTGAGACGATGAATCGTAAATGGAAACTCTTTAAATCCATTCCCACTAGCTCATCAACTCGAACTTTGCTGACCAGTAATTTAAACTGGACGAAGAGCTCGTTAGAAAAACCGTTAGAGGAGGCCATAAAAAGTACTAGGGAAACCAATTTAGGTGAGCTGTCCCGACGCATGCTACTACAATTTTATGCTCCAGCTTCGGCGGTGACCGATCTGAAAGGAAATATTCTGTATATTTACGGCGAGACTGGGAAATTCCTGCGTCCTGCACCCGGCCAAGCGAGCTTTAATATAATCGATATGGCGAGGGAAGGCCTGCAATCGGAGCTTCGAGCTATTTATTCGATCGTTAGCGAAAATACGGTAACAATTTTAAATCGAGAGTTGTCTGTCAAGACTAATGGCGATTTTCAGTCAATATATCTTAGCGTGCGAACGCTGTTGAATCAAAATGACTTAAATAATCTACTGTTGGTGAGTTTTCAGGAAATAAGCTACGAGCCACCAATCAGAATGTTGGAACGCAAGAATAGCAAGTCCAAACCGAATGCACTGCGCCAAATCGATGAGCTTGAACTCGAACTGATGCATACCAAAGAGAACTTACAAGCCACCATCGAGGAACAGTATGCATCCAACGAGGAACTTAAATGCACTAACGAGGAGATGCAGTCCACCAATGAAGAGCTGCAATCCACCAATGAGGAACTGGAAACCTCTAAAGAAGAATTGCAATCCATCAACGAAGAGCTGGTCACAGTAAATTCTGAACTTCAAGCCAAAATCGCGCAACTAGCTGACATGCAAAACGACATGAAGAATTTGCTTGACAATATTCATGTCGGCACCATCTTCCTCGATCAACAGTTGATCATCCGCAGATTTACCCGCGAAGCGACACAACTTTACCGACTGGTTCCCTCGGATGTGGGTCGCGCATTAAGTGACATCAAGTCCGAAATGGTCGAAGATAACTTGTTGGATGCCGCTCTTACCGTACTCGATAATCTGGTGGCTATCGAACGTGAAATAAAAACTATAAACGGCAACTGCTACTTGGCGCGTATTCAACCGTACCGGACGCTTGAAAACATGATCGACGGAGTAGTGCTGACCTTCACCAACATCACCGACAGTATTCAAACTATAGCGAAACAGGAAGCGAATCTATTAGCCGAATCCATAGTCAATACAGTACGTGAGCCACTATTGGTGCTTAATGCGGACTTGAAGGTTGTAGCCGCCAATCGCTCATTTTACAAAATTTTTAAAGAGATCCCTGAGCAGACTGTGGGTAGATTGCTCTTTGAACTGGGAAAAGGTCAATGGAATATACCCACTTTGCGCGATTTACTGAAAGACGTTTTGTCGAGCAATCAGACTGTTGAAAATTATCTAGTGGAACAAGATTTCCCCGATATCGGCCCACGTAAAATACGCATCAACGCTCGCGCCATGACTGGACAGATTGGTAGTGATCTGCAATTAATTCTACTGGCGATGGAGGACGCTAACGTTAATCTTTAGATGATAAAGTTAAGAGTATACATTGGATTAAAATGTGTATTTAATTCTGAAATTCAAAAAACCTTTGAAAAAACTCATGAGTAACAAGTTAATTGATTCTAATTTGCTAAAAGAAAAATCTTTAATTGTTGAAGCACAGCCTAGCTATGTCTCTAAAACGACTTCTAACACCGAAAAATTGCTACATGAGCTTCAGACATACCAGCACGAACTAGAAATGCAGAATGAAGAATTGAGGTCCGCTTATATCGAGCTGGAAACATCTCGTGACCGTTATCAAGATCTTTATGACTTTTCTCCAGTCGCTTATCTTACTGTCACGCCTAACAATCTGATCGCTGAACTTAACATGACTGCCATTAAGTTGCTGGGGTTGGAGGTACGAAAGAGTAAGCCGAACTATCGTTTTCCTGCTTTTATCTCGCCCCAAGATAGTGACCGTTGGTATGTTTTTTTCAGGGGCATACTGAAAGACAAAGATCGAAAGAATATCAGACTCTTGTTAAAACGTATTGATGGTTCGGAATTCCTGAGCCAACTAACTTGTCAGTATTTACAAGCGAATTTACGTATTGCATTTACCGATCTTACCGAACTCAAGCACGCAGAAGTCGCTTTAAAAAAAGGCTTAAAAGAGGCAAAGCGTAAAATCGATGTCAAATCGCAATTTCTGGCCATGATGAGTCATGAAATACGTACACCTCTGAATGCCATCTTAGGGATGCAGGAGTTATTAACCCATACACGGTTGGATAACACCCAAACGGAGTACTTACAAACGGCTACTTTGGCGGGCAATAATCTACTGGCTATCATTAACGATATCTTGGATTTAACCAAAGTCGAGTCGGGTAAATTAGACTTGGAAGATATACCTTTCAATGCTATCGAATTAACCCAGTTGTGTTTGCAATTATTGACGGTAACTGCCGAAGTTAAAGGACTAAAACTCATCACCATTATTGATCCTGAGTTAACGCCATGGATCAGCGGTGATCCTTTACGTTTACGTCA
>CAJAHC010000106.1 GCA_903939355.1 uncultured Methylococcaceae bacterium
ATAAGGTATTCCTGTGCCATCATAAAGTATATTGATATGTTTTCTTTTTGCATGATCCGCAACCAAGTCACGTAATCGGTTTGCAAAAGGCTCAACATAAACATAATCATCGCTGTGGTGACTTGCAGCTGTGAGTATCTTATAAAGATCACTTTTTTTACGAAACTCATCTAAAGATGCAGTTACAAAATTATCACCACAATGTGCAAGAGCAATTTCTTCTACAGCAGTTTTTCCTGAGCCTGCGCCACCCATTGACATAAATAAACTAGGGTTTGCGTCAGAAGTCTTGCCTTCAAAGAGCGTTTCTATGGTATCAGCAAGTTGTTTTATTATTTTTGTTAACCGTTCATATGCAATTTCAACAGCTCGAATTAATCTAATATCTCCATTTGCAGAATTTATCATCTTATCTTTTAGGCCATCATTATTAACAAGGTCAAAAATTAAGCTATTTTCTCCTTCGCAACGCTTTAGTAATTGCAATACTTCAGTATGTCCAGGTGAACGTAGCCCTGTTAACATATTTATGTCTAAGCAAAACAAAGGTGCTGCTCCATCTATTCCAATACTTATGCCATCAATTTCATAGGATCCAGATTTACGAACATCTTCTGTGCCAGGTAAGTATCCAATCATATTTTCTGAGGGACAACGAGGGTAGTCTGCTAAATGTTTTCCCGGTATAAAGAACTCCTTTTTTATGAGATTCATTGGCACCAAGCCACCATTAACAGTAACTAAGCATTCTATACCGCAGTCTGTTTTATGTGATAAAAAAGGAATGCCATAAACGAATTTTTTATTTTCCGGCCATTTACCATAGTCATTTGGAATATTTTGAAGACTTTTACACAATGAAGGATCAAGTGCATGTTGAAAAGCCAATGTAATTTCCCTGAAGGTACTCATAGGATTATGAAGAGCTGCTGCATCATTCGCTCCAATTCTTCTGAAATCTATTCCTTGTTCATACACACTTTTGATAGCTGGTAGTTTACCCAGCATGGTAATAAAAAAATCCAAGGATAATCTATTACCATATGCGAATGGACGAACAGATCGCATTTTTTGGTAAAAGTTAGCAAGTCGATCAGCTATGTTTTCTGTGCTAATAACAAAGCCATTATTATCAAAAATTGCTGTGTCTTTATTATCATCGCCATCTAAAACAAGACTTTCTATTGCTTCACGAAATTCTTTTCTTTTATCGGCATCCGTCATAGTGCCTGGACGGTGGACAACAGTAGGTTGCTCTTTCCAATCTTGATACATTTCTCGATGTATACGTGAAAAAAGCTCAGTAAGATAAGTAACTCGTTTTGTTTGATCGTGAGAGACGGTTCCCTCTGCTTCTTGCTGTAATGTGGATAATAGTTTAGCACCCTGAGCAATAGCGAGAGCGGTACGTAACTTTTTGAGTTGTTTGTATGCCTTTATTCTGGGAATTGTATTTTTATTCATGAGTTAGTGTTCTGGATCAGTGAGTCTGATAATTGGTAGTATTGTAAATAAAATCTGCTTACTAACTTAAAAAATTTCACTCAGATCTTTTATGTTCGTTAAGTAT
>CAJAHC010000107.1 GCA_903939355.1 uncultured Methylococcaceae bacterium
AGCCATTGAAAAACTCACTACCCAGTTGGCCTTTACCAAAAAAAATCGGCTTCTCAAGCTTAATTTGGGAAATGCGAGCTTGTAGATCTTGTCGCAGATTATCGTTCATCGGCGAGCAAGTAGCGCATTTCTTCCAATTGGGTGCTAACACCGTAACCCCGTCTAAATTCATTAACAAATCCGCATTGGGATTAAAGTGAAAATAGGCCGGCAAAACTAAATTAGCTTGCAAAATATAAAGTGCGCTGGTATCCCAATATCCTTGGCTTAATTGAGACTCAAATTGTCGTTGCGTTTGATCTCTTTTTGCGGCATCGATACGTGTAAAAAAAACTGCGTTGGTTGGTAAATGGTATTTTGCCGCATACAAAGCAACTTGTTCCCACCCTAAGGATTTATCCTTTGGCGGCATGAGAAGTACTTTTTTATAGTGCTTTGCCGCTTCACCCCAAAAAGGATCTTTAAATTGGAGGTCATGCTGGGACTTATCAGTGATCGTAAAATTTTTCCTAAATTGACGCCAACCAGCACTACTGTCAATTACTTGAATACAAAATGCAAGGCCCATTAGTAGGATCAATAACTTTGACTTAAATCCCCGCATGACCAAAAATAAACATGCGATCGATAGCCCATAAAATAGAGGCCAAAAGAAACGTCCAGATGCTCTAAAAATACTCGCGGCTGTATAAATTTGTTCAGAAATTGCAAACGTAATTTCTCGTGTTCCCAAGGCGATATTATTAGTAATGGCAAATAAAGCCATCATTACTAAACCTAGTATGAGCCAGGCATTTTGTTTAAAAAAAATAAGGGTTACGGGAATAAAATGTATAGCTCGATAAAGCGCAAACGGCCATAAAACTAAAAAACCGAGTCCCCAGTACATATAGCCCTCACCATAATCCATTAAGGTTGGCAAAGGCCGCATAAAATAAGACCAGCCTTTAGAATCAAATGGAGAGAGCAAATTCATGCGGAAAAAGCCATATCCTTCCATGGCACCCGAGCCTGAACTCATCACAAAATAGCCAGCCTGCCATAATAAAAAAACCAAAATCATACCCATACCAATAATCTCAACTGCAAGTTGAGGCCACTGTTTTTTTAAGATTGGGCGTGAACGCCAGAGCAAATCGATTCGGTTCGTTAACCACATTACCAATACCATCACAAATAGTGAAAAATGAATCAACAGACTTACTGAAAGTAAAGCTGTCCACGCTAAGATTCTTGTAGGTGAATTGGAAATTTTTGCTTGACGCAAAATTAAATACCATGCTCCCAGAACAAAGAAATGCCCCACTAAAGCTGCGTGTTGATTAATGCGCCAAAGCATCGGCGGCGAAAAAAGTAATAACCCGCAAGCAAAAAATTGTGCCCACCGATTGGTCGTGAAAAGACCCACAATAATCCAGGCGAAATAGGCTTGCAAAATAAAGCAGATTAGCGTCCAAAGCCCCAAGTACTGAAATGGCTCCGGCAAGAATTGGCGTATGGACTTAAAAAAAATGGCTAATAAAGGAATTGAATCGGTAAAAACGACTGAGTTACTAAATTCAAGTCCATAGCTGGGATTTAGCCCAAGCGGAAAAGTCCAGGGCGCATTACGAAAAAATACCCAGCCTATATAGTCTTTAAATGGATCGACCCCTTGGGCAAAATCAAGCCGAGTTGGGTTTAGTGCTACCGGCCCAACAACGATAAAAAACGCAATGATGCCTAAAAAAGTAGGAATCAGTAGCTTAGGCCAAGCAAGTGGGTTTTTCATGCTTGAATTCGCTTGGTTTGAAGTATTTTCGAACATCACT
>CAJAHC010000108.1 GCA_903939355.1 uncultured Methylococcaceae bacterium
GGGGCGTCCGAGGCTCGAACTCGGGACCCATGGATTAAGAGTCCACTGCTCTACCAACTGAGCTAACACCCCAAATAGTTATTAATTAAACAATCCCGTGATTTTTATTCTCTTTGTATTTCAAAAAATACTTAATCTGTGTTCATTATATATCATATATAGCTGTATTATCTGGTCGAGCGCAAACTATTTTATACTTAAAAAATTTTATCTTGTATAAAGCCTGGTTCACTAAAATAACCACCTAATCTCTTTTCTTCCCTTATTATTTTCAAACCATCAGCTAGTACCTAACTGCTGTTACTTTAAGATATTAGTTACTATTCTAAAACCATAAACAATGGTACTAGAGATAATTACCTGAGTTATAAGCTTTATAGAGTGAGTGCAATTATACTCTTTTAGAGTACGTTGTTTATATATCCCTTAAAACTTCCGGTAAAAAAAACTCACTCACCAACATCTGTTTATGCGCTATGGCATAAACAGTCCGCCGACCCCATATTGGTGCATCTATACCGGCTTCTAGAATGGCTAACGGCGACCATGTAGGTAATTTAATCAACGTAATATCCATAGCAATACGCTCCAACTTAGGATACGAGAAAATTATCTCACCTAAAGGGCGATTACCCAACCTCGCTAAATTGCTCCTAGCTGTTTTAATGGTGGATTCTGGAATAATAGTTCTTGCCAGAATTAAAGGCCGACCATTGAGATGAAGTAAAACCTCTCGCGTTAAACTGTATTTATGTTCGGGAAGCTTAAGCAAACGACGCTCGCTTAGAAAAGGGGTCTGCCAGTGCTGAAGCATAATTTTAACGCCAATACCCTCGCCATAATAATTTCGCAAACGTTGAGTTAATGATCCTGATTCAAAAACCCATGACTGAACATTGTACGAGAGTTTATGACGCAAACCCTGACGATTTTCTAACCATAATGGTTCACTGTTAAATAAAGAGCTTTTCGTGGTCAAACTGAACTAAACCTCTGCATAATCTGAAGACCCACCCAGCCAACGATCACAAAGTGGCTGAATGGCTTGGGGCGAATGAATAAAAATTTGTTCACCAGTTTGTTGAATATTGTCCAACAAATCGGCATCTCTAGCTAAATCAGCAACTTTAAAACGGACTGCTCCAGTTTGACGTGTACCCATCACTTCGCCAGGTCCTCGTAGTTCCAAGTCTTTCTCAGCAATGAGGAAACCGTCATTACTGTCCCTTAAAATACCCAAGCGCTGCTTGGCAGTATCTGATAGAGGCGATTGATACAACAATAAACAGTAGCTATCATCATCCCCTCGACCAACTCGACCTCGCAATTGATGTAGTTGAGAAAGCCCCAATCGTTCGGGATTTTCGATAACCATTAAGCCGGCATTTGGGACATCAACACCCACCTCTATGACAGTGGTTGCCACTAACAAATCAATCTGATGATTTTTGAAAGCTTGCATAACGATATCCTTATCTTTACTTTTCATACGCCCATGAATTAAAGCAATACGGATCTCAGGTAAAGCATTAGTTAAAAATTCAGCCGTTTTCTCGGCAGCTTCGCACTGCAAAACTTCCGACTCTTCTATAAGTGTGCACACCCAATAAACTTGACGTTTTTTGGTTACCCAGCTACTAATCCTCTCGATAACTGCAGAACGACGTTCAGCCGGAATTACGCTTGTTACAATCGGTTTTCTACCAGGCGGCAGCTCATCGATAATAGATATGTCCAAGTCAGAATATTGCAACATTGCTAACGTACGTGGTATTGGAGTTGCCGTCATCACTAGTTGATGCGGCCTTGTCTTACCTTGCTGACCTTTTTCTCTCAGCGCCATTCGTTGATGCACGCCAAAACGATGCTGCTCATCTATAATAACTAAACCCAACCGGTGGAAAGTAACACTCTCCTGAAATAATGCATGTGTTCCAACGACAATACCAGCAGAACCATCAGCCATATCTTGTAAAACAGCTTTACGGGCATTGCCCTTAAGTTGCCCTGTTAGAAACACTACTTTAGTTTGAAACCCTTCAAACCAAGCGCTGAAACTACGATTATGCTGTTCCGCCAGTAATTCTGTGGGCGCCATAACTGCCACTTGATAACCTGCCACTAAAGCCAGTAATGCTGCGTAAGCTGAAACAATAGTTTTACCTGAACCAACATCACCTTGAACCAATCGCATCATGGGGTGTTCCAATTTACAGTCGGCTTCAATTTCTGCAATCACACGTTGTTGTGCGCCTGTCAGCTTAAAAGGTAAACTACTTAAAAACTGCTCAACTATCTCTTTACCACTATCCGTCTTAAAAACTGGGGATTGCCAGGCCTTAATTTTATCTCGATTTATTCGTAAACTTAAGTGGTGTGCAAGTAACTCTTCAAATGCCAATCTCTTCAATGCAGGAACATTCCCGCTCTGTAACGCACTAATTGAAACTAAATTATCAGGAGCATGTAAGGTTTTTATCGCTTCCGCCAACGATGGATAAGCATATTTTTTTAAAGTTGATGCAGGAATCCAATCTATCAGCAGCTCAGGCTCATCCCTCCAAAAACTTAAAGCTTGTTTGACCACTTTTCTTAAGATAGCTTGACTAAGACCTTCAGTTAACCGGTAAACGGGGGTTAAGCAAGTATGGGTAACCTCTGTATCTGAATTTGTAATAACCTGATAATCTGGATGTATCATTTCCAAGCCACCAAAACCGTAGCGAACTTCTGCAAAACAACTGATTAATGTTCCCGGTCTTAACGCATTGTGTTGATTAGCACTAAAATGAAAAAATTTTAAGGTAATAAATCCAGTTTCATCGCTAATTCTACAAATCAGACTTTTTCTAGCTCTAGGTAAAATATCTATAAACTCAACTCTACCACAAATAAGTACAGTCATCCCTGCCACCAGTCTCCCGATTGGATGAATACGAGTTCGATCCTCATAGCGAAGAGGCAGGTGAAAAATAAGATCCCGAATAACTCGGATACCCAGCTTTTCCAATCGACTTAAGGTCTGAGCACCAACTCCAGACAACTTAGCAACCGATTGATTAAGATAGCTCATGCTTTATACACTAAGGCATTACTTAGTAAAAAATTATGAGGCTGGATATTCTTGAGGCTTTAAAAACATAACGGCATCCATTTCTACTCCTACGTTTTTAGGTAAGGCTGCAACACCAATAGCTGCTCGCGCTGGATATGGTTCTTGAAAATAATGACCCATAATTTCGTTTACCAGTGGGAAACTTGATAAATCTGTCAAGAAAACATTTAATTTCACAATATCAGAAAGATCACCGCCTGCAGCATCTGCTACTGCTTTTAAATTCTCAAATACTTGGGTAATTTGAGCGGCTATATCACTATCAACAATAGACATAGTTTCAGGCACTAAAGGAATTTGTCCTGATAGATAAACAGTACGATCAACTTTAACTGCCTGAGAATAAGTTCCGATTGCTTTTGGTGCTTTATCGGTATGAATAATTACCTTGCTCATTTTTTGTCCTAATTAGTCATTTTGTCCGAGGACAAAGTAAATATTTTAATTGAAAGCATTATATCGATTATTACCATGGAGATAGCACAATAGCTAACTAAAACTAGAAGTATCTTATTTACCGTCGCTATCTATTCAGCTAGATACTTAACTATAAATACGCAATCATGTTATCGGCAAACTCACTGCACTTTACTTCTATTGCATTATCCATCAAACGTGCAAAATCATACGTAACCCGCTTACTGGCAATAGCCGCATCCATGGCGATAATAATAGCATCAGCGGCTTCAGTCCAACCCATATAACGAAGCATCATCTCACCCGATAAAATTAATGAGCCAGGATTAACTTTATCCAGATTAGCATATTTTGGCGCCGTTCCGTGAGTTGCTTCAAAAACAGCCGTTCCGGTTAAATAATTAATATTACCGCCCGGCGCAATACCAATTCCTCCTACTTGAGCCGCAAGAGCATCGGATAAATAATCACCATTTAAATTTAACGTCGCAATCACATCAAAATCATCTGGCCTAGTTAATACTTGTTGTAAAGCAATATCAGCGATAGCATCTTTTATTAGAATACAGCCTCTAGCCAAAGCCTCTTGTTGTTCACTATTGGCGACCACTTCACCTGAAGTTGCCCGCGTTTTTTCCCATTGCAACCAAGTATAAGTTTGTTCCGGATACTCACGTTCAGCAACAGCATAAGCCCAGTTACGAAAGGCCCCCTCAGTAAATTTCATTATATTGCCTTTATGAACAATCGTCAGACTTTTACGCTTATTAATCAGGCAATAATTAATAGCCGCTCTCATTAAACGCTCAGTTCCTTCTTTTGACACTGGCTTAATACCAATACCGGAAGTTTCCGGAAAACGAATCTTAGTAAACTGGACAGGAAAGTTCTCCTGCAATAAGCGCATAAATAATTTATTCTCATCGCTACCCACTTCAAATTCGAGGCCTGTATAAATATCTTCTGTATTTTCTCTAAAAATAACCATATCAACGGCGCCTGGATCTTTTACCGGCGAGGGCACGCCTTTAAACCATCGAACAGGACGTAAACAAACATACATATCTAACATTTGTCGTAACGCCACGTTTAACGAGCGAATACCACCACCAATTGGCGTCGTCAACGGCCCCTTTATGGACACCAGATAATTTCTACAGGCATCAACGGTTTCATCTGGCAACCAAGTATTGAAGTGCAAATTGGCTTTTTCTCCGGCATAAACTTCAAGCCAGTGAATTTTTCTTTGACCTAAATAAGCTTTTTCAACAGCTACATCCAAAACACGTACAGTAGCTCGCCATATATCTGGGCCTGTACCATCCCCTTCAATATAAGGAATAATAGGGTTATGTGGCACAACCAATTTACCATTTTTCATTTTTATTGGCAGACCATGTGCTGATGGAGTAAGGCAAGTCATAGCTAATTCCTTCATTAATTTCTAATACAAAATTTAGGATCAACAAATATAATAATCAATAAGCATTATTCATATTCACCTTGCCCAACTTTATTATGCCTGAGATAACCTTGACTACGATCTTTTAAATTAAAGACCCGCATAATCAGTTATTTCTAAAAAGAAACATAGCAGAACCGTTAGGCAATAAATATTCGAAATTTTATTAAAAGTTCTTTGCTCTAGTTGTATTTTTAGTGCTACTATTAAGTTGTAGTTAAAGTTTGAGTCGGCTTCTTCACTGGGGCTGGTAATTGTAAAGCCAAGCAAAATTGGCGTTTTCTTTAAGTTAAGAGTGTGATATGTCTGATCAAGTTGTAGGTACCGTTAAGTGGTTCAATGATGAAAAAGGTTTTGGCTTTATTGAACAAGAGGGTGGTAAAGATGTTTTTGTCCACCATAGTGCAATTAACGGCGCCGGCCGCAAAACTTTGCGAGAAGGCCAAAAGGTGACTATGGAAGTTACTCAAGGCCAAAAAGGCCCACAAGCTGAGAACGTTAACCCAGCATAAAAAGCTAGAAAAAAACCCCAAAAAGTTAATTAAATTTTTGGGGTTTTTCGTTTTTTTTACGCTACTCATATTGAGATATAACCCATTGTATTTATACAATGAGCGTTCGTTTAGTCACTAAGAGAACTGTTTAACTCAATACAGTTGCCTTTAAAATAACAAACTTTTTGTTAGCCGCTACAATCGATTGATTGCCAAATACTCGATTTAGATTTACATGATAATTAAGATGTCGATTGCCAATTAACCATAACTCACCACCTCTTCTTAATACCTTCCTGGATTCTTTAATCATACTGCTAGCAATATGATCACCGACAACATTTTGTTGATGAAATGGCGGATTACAAAGAACTAAATCTGCCGATGCAGTTTCGAAACCTTTTAGCCCATCTCCAACACGAAACGTAACCAGACGGTCTTCTCCAAAAGCTCGAAAAAAGTTTTCCTTTGCAGAGGCTACTGCCATAAAAGATTCATCGACAAAATGAATCGTTGCTAACGGATTCCTTTCTGCTGCTATTAAACCTACTACCCCGTTTCCACAACCTAAATCAATAATATCAGAACTGCCGTTTCTAACAGGTAAATGTTGAAGAAAAAAACGCGTGCCTATATCAAGATTATCACGTGAGAAAACGTTAGCATGATTGCTAATCAAATACTCGGATCCTTCAAGTTTATAATAGGCCGGATAGGGATTAACGGCTGCACCCAAGCTTGAATCAAGCGATGTGAAAACCAATCTAGCTTTCTTCCTAGCTAAACTAGTTGTAGTAGATCCTATATAACGTTCCAACAACTTCCAAATAGAAGGGGGCAAGCTTTTTACCATTCCTGCTAAAATAATCTTTGTAGAAGGTAAAATGTGTCGTCTTAACCGTAACAACTGATCTTCCAATAATGCGAGTGTCTTTGGGGCTTTAATTAAAACCATATCAAATAATCCTTGCAGGCTTTCAAGGCTATTATTTAATGTAACACTATCTTCAGGTAAGCCATTTGCGAACAAATTAAGGCGTGTTGCTTGCTGGGAAAGATATGAATCTGAAACTGCATGGGGTCGATATTCATGTAGCGCAACAGCTAATGCTCCGAAGCTATCATTAAATATCAATAATCTGGTGTTGTTAAGGGGTTTCAGCTCATCCGTGAGTGTATTGAGCAAGTATTCATCGGCCGCATCCCAAGCGCGCAATAGCTCCAAAGGTCGCTTAGGCAACCTATTTAACTCAAACTCACCTTGAATAACCCTAAGCGAATTATCCATTGTTAATAAATCTTCGCTCAACATAGGCTTTAAGTATTACTCCTTCTTAAAAAAACTTAAGCTCGTGACATAAACTTTCCACTGTCTGTATTAACTTTAATCAATTCATTAGTCTCCAAATACTCAGGCACTTGAACCTCAAAACCTGTTACTAATCTTGCTGTCTTAGTCCGGCCAGATGCTGTTGCACCCTTAATTGAAGGCGCTGTTTCTATAATTTCCAATACTACCGAACTAGGAAGCTCAATGCCAAATACTTCATCATCAACTAATAAAGCAATAATACCTTCCAACCCTTCAGTCAAATAATTAATTTGGTCATCAAGCACTTCGCGACTTAAGCTGTATTGACTATAATCTTCCATGTTCATGAAAATATAGCTATCACCATCTATATACGAAAACTGTACTTTTGCTCTTACCAAGTCAGTATCTTTAAAAAAATCATCTCCTTTTAAAGATTCGTCTAATTTTTGCCCTGTTCTAAGATTAGTAAAACGAATTTTATACAAGGTAGATGCTCCCCGCGATGATGGACTCTTTGCATCAAACTGTTTAACCACATGGGGTACACCATTAATTTCAACAACCATTCCTCGCTTTAAATCACTCGCCTTTGCCACACACTTCTCCTTCTTATTACAGTTTGCTGTCTATACTGACAACCCCAACTTAACTAAAACAAAACCAAAGTACCCTTATCATGTGCAGCCTAAATACCCTATAACTGTTAACAGTCTGGACTAGAACTCATAAGCTAGCAACAGATCAAAAGATAAGCTGAATCTTGATAATTCACTACGATTATTATATCGTAGAAACCTTGGTCAATAATCTTATGAACATTATGATCTAATTTAAAATTTCTAACTTAAGCTATCAAATGTTTTTATTTACCATTGCAGGAGAAATATCTACACCTACTGCTTGTAAACCATTTGTCGTAA
>CAJAHC010000109.1 GCA_903939355.1 uncultured Methylococcaceae bacterium
AGGTCCAACTGGCATTCAGTTTGCTTTTGAAATTGCTCATGTTCTTCTGGCTTGTCATGCAAAGTTTCGACTTAATCTGATAGAGGGTAGTGACAATTTACTGAGTCCTTTCCCAGAGGAAATAAGTCGTTATGTCGAAATGCGTCTACTAGAAAAAAACCTTACAGTCCTTAAAAACCAATTTTACAGAGGTAAACAAGGGCATGAGATTTTACTTGAAAACAGCCACACAGGAGATAAAACAACCCAGGCCTCTGACTTGACGTTATTATTGTTGGGGAAAAAACCCGAACTCTTGCTACATGCAAATAGTGCTGGGCAGGTTGTTTTGGGTCATAAAGTTCTTACACATATTTTTACAGCGGGCGATTGCTCATATTATGATGACTTTGGATCAAATCTGATGACTTCACAATCAGCCTTACGCAAAGGCAAGACGGCTGCCAAAAACATTTTACTAAAGGCCGGTTTTTTGAAGTTTTGTTTGCCCTATATGCATCATGATATTGGTTATTTGCTTAGCTTGGGGCCTAATGATGGAGTGGGCTGGATTGGTAACAAAAATAATATCGTTAGCGGATTGCCGGCTTTTATCGCTAAAGAAGCAATAGAGGCGCAATATGATCTGTTACTCTCAGGTGTAGATACTTATGTATTCTGATATTTTAAGCAAAATTTATTTAGTGCAGTTATTTTTTACATACCGCAAGAAGTGTTTGTGTTTATTAATTTGCAACTAACAGAGTGAGAAAAATATGTTTGGTTTACTCTCAAATAAAGGTGCTTCTGGTACAGCGAGTATTATAATTAACCGCCCTGCGGATAAATTATTTAACTTTATTGCAATAGATTTTTTTGAAAATTATCCAAAATGGTCACCGGAAGTAAAACAATTAGAGCTACTATCACCTCCACCATTAAAACTTAACAGCTTGGTGAGGCAAGTCCGTATTGATAATGGACAACGCAGTGAATCGACTTTCAAAATAACAACCTACAAAGTGGCTGAAAAACTAGTTTTTGAAGGTGTATCCAACGCCTATCGTTGCAGCTATGACTTTGCCTCAATAAATTCTTCGAACACTAAGCTAACATTTACTTTTGAACTACTCAAACTTGAACTGTTTATGTTGCCATTTGAAAAACTCATTTGCATCGCTGTCGAAGAAGGTGCAAAACGAACGGCAAGGAATCTAAAAAATTTGATAGAGTCATCCTAAGTAATAATAAAACATTAAATAATTAAATAATTAAATCTAAGGATTTTGAGTCAATTATGAATTTTCAAGTAGAAAAAGATAGCGGTATTATTCCGCAAATTTTAATTCAGATACTCGATAGCTTTATCAAGGAATTATGCTTTCCGATCCGGATCAGGAGGATAACTCCATAGTTTATGTCAAAAAAGCCTTCGAAAAAATCACTAGCTACAGTAAAGAAGAAACGACTGGTCTCAATTGCCGTTTTTTTCATGGTCAGCAAAAAGATCAGGAAGCGTTACAGAAAAATTCGTTACACCATCGAAAATGCCAGACCTATTGAAGTTACTCTGAAAAATTTTCGTAAAAATGGAAAGTTGTTTTATAACCGTCTGTCTATTACCCCTCTTTTTGATAATGAAGGTCAAATGATTTATTTTCTGGGTATTCAGTAAGATGTAACCGAGCAAATTCTAGGTCAGCTGGAAATAAAAACGTTAACCAATACAATCCTTAAACTTCGTAACCAGTAAGATACTATG
>CAJAHC010000110.1 GCA_903939355.1 uncultured Methylococcaceae bacterium
AAAATGAAACCTCAACGAAAAGTAGTAATGAACAAAGAGATATTGCAAATGAGTTAAAAAACTTCGTAGCTGATTTTGGCGACAGGTACAGTGACCCGATTTCGACTTTTTATTCTAATAACGTATATGAAAACGAAACTGGCGTTAATCTGATTATGACTGAAAAATACATCAGCGAATATGACACTACGGCTCAAATGCACGAACCTAGTCCACTTGGATTTGAACGTTATTTGATTCCAAAAGATTCAAAAATTGACCAAAATCTTTCTATGAAAATATTTAATGACTACACATCCAAAGAGTTAAGTTTATACATGAACCGTCTAGCTAAAAACCCAAACCCAGAAGCAGTAGCGATTATTGATTATGAATTTACAAATTACTGTTCTATGGCCGGGAATGACAATACTCCAGAGTTTGCCTTTAATCAAGACAACGAAGGAATTGCAACATTAATGGAGACTGCCAAATCAGTGGTAGCAAAATACGGGAATGCCGCAAACTACTCAGTTGAGCCTGCTTCAAATAATTCCGATCAACAAAACATATCATATTTTGATGAAAATGACTCTACTGATGCCCAAGCCGTTGATAATAGCGGAAAAATCACTGAATTCTCGTCACTTACTGATCTAGGGATTGCAATTGAAAGCTACAATGACCAAAACTTTACGCAATTCGAAGAAATTATAAAAAATTTCCAATTAGATATCGTAATACGTCCAAACTCTGGCTATGACATTGTTCCTATCTCAATCGGTCAAATCGCAAATCCTTAGATATTTTACTTAAGCTTGCTCATTATGTTTATGTTATAATTTTTACATGCGGTTTCGGTATAATAAAAACTTTATAAAAATATTTGTTTTGTTTGTTATATTAAGTGCAACTGTCATTACGACGTCTCTGTCACGAGTAGTACTTGTTAATGCCAATGACGAGCTGTGCCCACCGCTACCTATTATTGGTATGCACGTGGATGGGAATGTAACAGCCAAAGTTTATGTCCCTGATGGGTTTCAAGATTTAACTCTAATACTTTATACAGTAGAGCCTAACGCAGATGGCGTATATCCAAATCACCCTGTTGAAGCCAATATAGTACAAAGTGCGGTAACTTGTACAGATACATCTAGCTCAGCAGCGCACCAGATTTTATATGCTGTTTTCACTGAAATTGGACTAGGTAAGTTTATGGTATGCGAAGAAAGTACAGGCATATGCTCTGATCGCTTCGAAAGAGGAGGTTCAACTGCTGAAGGCTTACATACTGAGGCTCCGGTTTTTACTTTGTCTGCTGCTGATTTAAGAGGAACAAAAAAAGAAGTAGCCGTAATCCTAAGAATTAATATCCCACTTTCCAATGAATCGGTAACATATGGACCATATAATATAGAGCTGAAGAACGGAAATAGTCGAATAGACAGTGCAGCCACAAAGAAAAAGACATTTTCTAACGGTTCAATCGCTAAGTCAATTGATTTAATAGCTACGTTCAAAGAAGTTTTGCCAGGAACAAACTACAAAGCCTGTGTCCAGGGGACAGATAAATGCTCTGACAAATTTGAAAAAAAAGACGATGCGAAAAAGACTGTAATTATTCGTGCCGGTGATGTAGCAGATTTACCAGATGCTGGCAGCACAGATCCTGACGGCTCTTGTGGCGCAAAAGTAACAGGCCTAGGCTGGATCATTTGTCCACTAATCACTGGCATGTCCGAATTAGATGATGCCATGTGGAAATCAGTTAAGGCTTTGCTGAACGTCAGTCCGTTAAATCAGCAAGGTGG
>CAJAHC010000111.1 GCA_903939355.1 uncultured Methylococcaceae bacterium
ACAAGAATTTATTTCACGTATCCAGCGTATTCAGGATGCTCTTTGTAAACAAGGTCTTGACGCATTGCTTGTTTACGGAGATGAATACCGTAAAGAGAATTTGCGTTACGTTTGTAATTTCTGGCCTATTTTTGAGCGAGGGGCATGCTTTATACCTAAAAAGGGTGAGCCGATTTTAGCAGGTGCTCCGGAAGGTGAAATATATGCCCGTTCAATGTCGGTTTGGTCAGATGTGCGTAATGTTAAAGAATTTGCATGTGTAAGTGTTCCTGATGAAATAGACTATCCTCTAGCTAAATTTTCATCATTAAAAGAAATAATCGGACAAGTATTGGCTGGCGGCAAAAAAATAGGTCTCGTTGGCAGGTTTGATATACCGTCGCCTATTATGCAAAGAATTGAAGATGCTTGTGGTGGCGCTGAGATAGTTGATGCTGCTGGTATAATAAATCGCTGCCGTATTATTAAAACTCCAGCGGAAATTGAATGTTTGCGACAAGCGGGAAAACAAGCATGTATTGGTTATGAAAAATTAATGCAGGCGTGTGTACCGGGCAATACCGAAACTTATGCAGCAGGAGCTGGAGAAGGTGCGGCTCGAATGGCAGGTGCAGAGGATATTAATTTTACAGTTTTTGGGTCAGGGCCAAGAGCGGCTACTATCATTGGGCGAGCGACCAATCGCATCATGCAGGATGGCGATATGGTAATGGCGGCACTTGCCGTTCAATATGAAGGTTATGTAGCCACCGTTGAATATCCATTTGTTATAGGTAAAGCATCAGATGGCCAAAAGCGTTTTCTTTCCGCTTTATTTGACGCTGCGAATGTCCAGCAAGACTATCTTAAAGCTGGAGTGATAAGCGGTGAAATGGTTTGTGCAGTTAAAACAGTTTTCAAAAAGTATGGGCTGGAAAAATATGATGTTTATCCTCCGATGCACGGTATAGGCTTGGCTGAAGCAGAATCGCCATATCCTGATGTCAACAGCACTTATCCTCTGGAATCTGGTATGTGTGTTAATTCAGACATTAGTCTTTTTGGGCACCCAGATGGCTCTAATAGAATTGAAGAGGGATTTGTGATTGGCCAAAGCAAGGTGGAATCATTGACACCTGATATTCGTAAATTGGTTGCGAAAGGAATCTAATTATATGTTTATTGTTCCAGAACCTAAACGTTGTGTGGTTACTTCAGATAAGAAGCTGTTCGCCAGGAATAGTTCCATTAGGTTTATAGCCAAGCCCAGTCTTTATAATATTATCCAGCATCACTTTAAAGTTTTTAAAGACATCTCAATTAGAAATGATGCGGAGTTGTCATTAAAGTTGGTGCTATTGAAAGATTGTAGTTGTTTAGATACAAAAGATGAAGAGTTCTTTTCCAGTTCACTATCTAAACAGAGCTATATATTAAAAACATCAACCGAAGATAATTCGGCGTTAGTTATTTCAAATTCAGACATAGGTTTGTTGTATGGGGCCATATCGTTTTTGCAACTGTTGGAAAAAGATGAGGTCTTATCTTGTCCCGAAGCCGTAATTTATGATTATCCAAGATTTGAATATCGTGCCGGCTTAAGATGGCTGTTATGTGGTGAGGCTTGTCGTTGGTCGTATGATTGGGGCGATGGAAGGGCAAATTTAATTGCCAGATTTAAGAAAAAGCTGGATCAGTGTTTACAAAGTAAAATCAATATGGTCTTTTTTGACGGATTTGACAATACACTTTTATCCAAACTGACTTAGATCGGAAGAGCCACGTCTGAACTCCAGTCACAGCGATAGATC
>CAJAHC010000112.1 GCA_903939355.1 uncultured Methylococcaceae bacterium
CCTTCATCATTATTCCTTGTCAAGAAACTTAAGTAGCAAAAAATATAATGCACGAAAACTACTTAAGAATAGCTTTATATTGGCTTTTAATAACCATAATAAGCTCCCCTGCAAAAGCTGATTGGACCGCTAATTTTAATAACTCTAGCTATTATACAAGTGACGTTGCTCTTTTCTCGGTAACCCGTCGTCTTTCTCTTAAAGACGATCCAACTCAACCAACTGTTGATCGCCCCAATCAAGGTGCAGATTTCGTTTATGAGCCGGATGCAAAAGTAACATGGTCTGGTACCAATACCTTAGGTAAAATAAACTGGTCAGCGAAAGCGGGAGGTTATGTGTTTGTTGATCAATCAGCATTCTCACATAGTGTATTTGAAACTCAAGTATCACAAACATTTTCAACGAACACCAAAATAAATCTTCGTTACAATTTCATTCCTGATTTATATCTGGGTCAAAATACATATATAGATGGTAATGATAAAAGCTATGAGCAAGATGAAATAGTCACGACTAATTATTGGTCAGTTCAACTTGATCAGCCATTAAACAATAACCTGACGGCTAGCTTATACGGACGCTATGGATTACGTAATTACAATGCACCCTTTCAATACCGCAATACTCGGTTTTGGACCTTAGGTCCCCGTCTTGATTGGCTCATTAACGCAAAGACACAATTACTTATTGGCTATCATTATGAACTGGGTGATGCTGCAAGTCAGAAATCTGTTAATTCTAATGATAATGTGTCCTATATAAGTAACTACACCTCGGCTGAATTAACGATACAACTACTAGAACGATTAAGTAGTGTATTTATAATTGACTATGAAAAAAATAACTATACCAGCAATAATATTAATGACTTGCAATATGGTACATCTGAAGATGTCTATCAAGGTCAAATAGCCTGCTTGTACAAATTACATTCATCAGCAACTGTTAAATTAGGCTGGCAATATGGCAATCGAAAACTAACCTCAGACAATCAGAATGTTGTGATTAATAATGTATGGTTAGGCCTTCTCACTTCTTTTTAAGACAACGATTTCTCAAATAAATTTGTACGCCTATCGCCCAACTTTATAACTCTTCCTGCAAGCGTTGATATATACCGCCAAAACTACCATTGCTCATTAACACAAAATGACCACCCGCACAGGCCTCAACTTTAAGCTTGGCAATAATCCCATCAAGAGATTGATAAATTTCAATATTGTCTGCATAACTATTCAGTTTACTTAAATCCCAATCCAAATTTTGAGGCTGATACATAATCGCTAAATCAGCATTAGCTAACGATTTTGCCAAGGTTTCTGTATGTATTCCTAAACGCATGGTATTTGATCTAGGTTCTACAATCGCAATAATACGTTCCTTACCGACTTGCTTACGTAAACCATCGAGCGTCGTTGCAATGGCCGTCGGGTGATGAGCAAAATCATCGTACAGCGTTACGCCATTTATCTTGGCAAGCACTTCCATGCGCCGCTTAACATTTTCAAATTGACTTAACGCAGCTATTGCATCTTTTGGCAAAATACCAACATGATTAGCCGCAGCAATAGCCGAAATGGCGTTGTAAACATTATGTTCCCCTGTTAATGTCCACTCAACAATCCCTTGTTGGTTATTTTCAAACAAAACAGAAAATTGGCTACCGTCAGCTTTAAGCAATTCTACATTCCATTGCGCACTTGCATTAATTGACGTATGTTCAACTGGTGTCCAGCATCCCATAGCTAAAACATCATTAATATTAGCGTCACACTCAGGACTGATAATTAAACCTTCTCCTGGAATTGTTCTCACCAAATGATGGAACTGTCGCTTGATTGCATCCAAATCAGGAAAAATATCCGCATGATCAAACTCCAGATTGTTAAGTATCGCCGTACGAGGCTTATAATGAACAAACTTTGAACGCTTATCAAAAAATGCCGAATCATACTCATCAGCTTCGATAACAAAAAAACCTGATTTATTTTCCGGGCCACCTCCTAATCGTGCGGAGATACCAAAATTAAGTGGAATACCACCTATTAAAAATCCTGGATTAAAACCCTGATGCTCAAGTATCCAACTCAGCATACTTGCTGTAGTGGTCTTGCCATGCGTTCCGGCCACACCCAATACCCACTTATCATGCATAACATGTTCAGCCAACCACTGCGGACCTGATACATAATTTAATCCTCTATTTAGCACCTCTTCAACTTCAGGATTACCTCGTGACAAGGCGTTGCCAATAATGACAACATCTGGATTACTATCTAGATTTTCCGCACAATAGCCATTCATTAATTGAATACCCTGTTGCTCTAATTGTGTACTCATGGGTGGATAAACATTTTGATCTGAACCACTGACCTGATAACCTAGTTGCCTTGCTATCACTGCAAGGCCGCCCATAAATGTTCCGCAAATACCTAAAATATGAATATGCAATGTCTCGTCCTAATGGTCTTAAAAACAATAATTTTTATCTCATGTTTATTCATCTGAAATAGTTACTTGCGTTTGATGCTAAGTTACTATGAAATATTGAATAAATAATTTGAATATAATATCCAACAATGACAATAAAAAACAAAATATTAGTTGAAGCTACGCCCTTTTTCATAGCTGAACAATCGGCTCCTGAAAAAGATCGTTATGTGTTCGCCTATACTATCACCATAACCAATGAAGGAACGGTACCTGCACAACTCTTAAATCGTCATTGGTTAATTACTGACTCCAATGGCAAAATACAAGAAGTAAGGGGAGATGGCGTGATTGGCGAACAACCTTATCTTAAACCAGGTGAAAAGTTTCGTTACACTAGCGGAGCTGTTCTTGAAACTCCGGTTGGAACTATGCAAGGTCAATACACAATGCATCCGGATGAAGGTGATAATTTTAATGCCACCATACCTCAATTTACGTTATCTATTCCAAGAACATTGCATTAATTAAATGTCCATTTATGCTATTGGTGACATACAAGGCTGCCTTGATGATTTATTAAGGTTACTTGATACTATCTCTTTTAATGAAAACACTGATCAACTGTGGTTTACAGGTGACTTGGTTAACCGTGGCCCAAAGTCCTTGGAAACTTTACGTTTTGTTAAGTCACTAGGCACTTCATCCACTACTGTATTAGGCAATCATGATATGCACTTACTTGCGGCGTCATGTTTACATAAAATAGCAGCCAAAAAAAACAGTCTCAGTGATGTACTTGAAGCGCCCGATCGAGATGAATTAATTGATTGGTTACGTCACCGACCACTTTTTCATTATAACAAGGATTTCTGTTTACTTCATGCCGGCTTACCGCCTCAATGGGACTTTAAAAAAACCCAAAAAATGGCACTTCTGGCAGAAGCAACTTTAAGAAGTCCTGATTATCACGTGTTTTTAAAACAAATGTATGGCAATAAACCTAATGTCTGGTCATCTAATTTAAAAGGTTTATCAAAGTTACGTTTTATCATTAACTGTTTTACGCGGATGCGTTATTGTGAAGATAATGGCCGGCTAGACTTCAATAACACTGGCCCTTTAGGCTCTCAACCAAAGAACCTATTACCATGGTTTGAAGTACCAAAACGTAAAAATGCGGATATGTGTATTATCTTCGGGCACTGGTCTACATTGGGTTATCATGAAGGGCCGAATTGTTATGGCATTGATACTGGTTGTTTATGGGGCGGGCAATTAACCGCATTAAAACTCGATAAGCAGGTGCAGCGAATCAGCATTGATTGTCCTGGAATCAAAAAACCTAGTAAGGCGTATATCAGCTCTAAAGTTGAAGAATCAGTCTATCAAGGGTAAAAACCCATGACTCTATTGGTTCCACTTATACTAGCAAAATATCTCGCACAACATCAATTAAGCCACTACTGAGTTGTTGCTATTTTAATGGATGGATCAACATTTGCTGTTGAATGTCTCTATGAAGTAAAGGGTAGAAAGAAAAAAATACAAGTTACCCTCATTTATCTGAAAGCCCTAACACATCTTGCATATCAAACAATCCATTTGGCTTGTCTTGTAACCATATCGCAGCTCTAATCGCACCTTTTGCGAAAGTCATGCGACTGGTAGCTTTATGAGTGATTTCTATTCGCTCGCCTTCATCGGCAAACATAACAGTATGTTCGCCAACAATATCACCTGCACGTATTGTTGAAAAACCGATAGTTCTAGGGTCTCGTTCACCAGTGATACCCTCTCGACCATAGATAGCACAATCTTTTAAATCACGACCCAAAACATCAGCTATCACTTCACCCATCCGTAATGCTGTACCCGAAGGCGCATCCACTTTATGACGATGATGAGCTTCAATCACTTCAATGTCGGCATAGTCTCCCATCACTTTTGCCGTCATTTCCAATAATTTAAGAGCCAAATTCACCCCGACACTCATGTTAGGAGCAATTACTATGGCAACATCTTTAGCAGCTTCAGTAATAACAGCCTTTTGAGCTGCCGTGTAACCGGTAGTACCAATAACTATTTTTTTCCCTGCTTGCCGGCACAATGCTATGTATTCCATTGACACATCCGGACGTGTAAAATCAACTAACACATCAAACTGATCTATAGCTGATCTCAAATCATCAATTATTTTTATATCTAAAGCACCAGTACCGGCTAAATCACCGGCGTCTCTACCTATTGCAGCATTTCCAGCACGACAAACAACAACAGCTAATGAAGTATAATCATCCTGTACCGCAGCCTTACAAAGGACAGCCCCCATACGACCAGATGCACCAACTACCGCAATACGTATCATGCCTTATCCTGTTAGCTTATCGAAAAAGTTTTTTACCCCATTCACCCAAGAATGCTCTTGTGGACTGTGGTGCTTGCCACCGCTCAACAATGACTCGGCCAATTGTTCGATCATTGCTTTCTGTTCTTTAGTGAGCTGTACAGGTGTTTCAATTCTAACTTTGCACTCCAAATTACCTACAGCGCCTCCCCTGACTTGTTTTACACCTTTACCGCGCAATCTAAATGATTTACCAGTTTGTGTTTCAGGTGGAATAGTGAGCTTTACTTCACCATCTAAAGTGGGCACTTGAATAGTGCCACCCAAGCAAGCGGTAGTAAAACTAATGGGTACTTCACAATAGAGGTTTGCACCGTCGCGAGTAAAAATGTCATGTTCTTTTACACGAACCTCTATGTAAAGATCACCCGATGGAGCGCCACGCTCGCCAGCTTCTCCTTCTCCACTTAGACGGATACGATCGCCTGTATCTACACCTGCAGGAATTTTTGCCGACAACGTTTTATTTTTTTGAAGACGCCCTTGGCCATGACATGAGCCACAGGGATCTTTGATTTGTTTTCCAGTACCGCGACAAGTTGGACATGCCTGTTGCACAGAAAAGAAACCTTGCTGCATCCTGACTTGACCATGACCGTGACAAGTCGTACAAATAACTGGCGTGGAACCTTTTTTGGCGCCTGATCCATTACATTCTCCGCAACTCACTAATACTGGAATACGAATTTCCTTTTCCGTTCCGGCAACGGCCTCTTCCAAGGTTAATTCCATGTTGTAGCGTAAATCGGAACCACGCTGAACATTACTGCGCTGTTGCCTTCCACCACCAAAAATATCGCCAAAAACATCCCCAAATATATCACTAAAGCCTTCAGCGCCTCCTCCAGGTCGGCCACCCATTGAAGGATCAACACCGGCATGACCAAACTGATCGTAAGCCGAGCGTTTTTTAGAATCTGATAAGATTTCGTAAGCTTCTTTGATTTGTTTGAATTTAACTTCAGCTGCTTCCGGATTGTCAGCGTTTCTATCGGGATGAAATTTCATCGCCAAACTGCGATAACTTTTTTTGATCTCTGCATCACTAGCGTTTCTATCAACGTTAAGCAGTTTATAAAAATCTTCTTTTGTTGCCATGTTTCAATCCGCTCCTGAAGTTCTTCAGGAGATTAAGCATTGCTGCGAGGTTATAAGATGCCGCACATTTTTAATGTACGCTATGGTTGTAACTGTATTAACTTCAAATAAATATTTCTTTATAGCTTAACGCACTATGCAGGTTGGGACTACCTATAAGTCCCAACCTGCATATATCGAAATCAACCGTCATCATTAGGCAGAGTGATCGTAATCACCGCCAAATAAATTTAGTCTTTTTTGACCTCTTCAAATTCAGCATCCACTACGCTATCATCAGCTTCATGATGACCCGCTGAACCCTCAGCATGATGGGCATCACCACCTTCAGAACCAGCTTTCTGAGCGTAAACACGTTCGGCCAGTTTACCTGATAATTCAGTCAAAGCATTAGTCTTAGCTTCAATGTCATCCTTATCATCGCCCTTAACCGCTTCTCTTGCCGCTTCAATAGCATGCTCAATACTACTTTTTTCATCAGCACCTACTTGCTCACCCAGTTCTTTTAGTGATTTTTCAGTAGCATGAATCATCCCATCCGCATGGTTTCGTGCATGCACCAATTCTGTCAATTTACGATCTTCATCTGCATGAGCTTCAGCATCTTTAATCATGCGATCAACTTCATCATCTGACAATCCACTAGAAGCCTTAATAATAATTGATTGTTTTTTACCAGTTGCCTTATCTTTTGCCGATACATTCAAAATACCGTTAGCATCAATATCAAATGATACTTCAATTTGCGGCACGCCACGTGATGCTGGTGGAATATCTGCTAAATCAAAACGACCCAGTGATTTATTAGCCGCGGCCTTTTCACGCTCACCTTGTAATACATGGATAGTGACAGCTGTTTGATTGTCATCAGCCGTAGAAAACACCTGAGCTGCATTAGTTGGGATAGTGGTATTTTTCTCAATCAATTTTGTCATGATACCGCCCATTGTTTCTATACCAAGAGACAACGGAATAACATCCAACAATAATACATCTTTAACATCACCTGATAAAACGCCCGCCTGAATTGCAGCGCCCAAAGCAACAGCCTCATCTGGATTAACATCTTTACGAGGCTCTTGGCCAAAAATGCTTTTTACCATTTCCTGTACTTTTGGCATGCGAGTTTGACCACCCACCAAAATAACATCATTGATTTCTGACGCTTTTAAGCCGGCGTCTTTAAGAGCCATTTCACAAGGGCCTTTAGTACGGTTGATCAATTCTTCAACCAAAGACTCCAATTTAGCACGTGTCAATTTAACATTTAAATGTTTTGGACCCGAAGCATCAGCCGTGATGTAAGGTAAATTAACGTCAGTTTGTTGACTTGATGATAATTCAATCTTAGCTTTTTCAGCAGCTTCTTTTAAACGTTGCAAAGCCAATGGATCATTGTGCACATCTACGCCGCTTTCTTTCTTAAATTCAGCAGCAAGATACTCAATGACTCTTGAGTCAAAATCTTCACCGCCTAAAAATGTATCACCATTGGTTGATAGAACTTCAAATTGATGCTCACCATCAATTTCAGCAATTTCAATGATAGAAATATCAAATGTTCCACCACCTAAATCATAAACTGCAATTTTAGTATCACCTTTAGGCTTATCCATACCAAATGCCAATGCTGACGCAGTTGGCTCATTAATAATACGTCTAACTTCTAAACCAGCAATACGACCGGCATCTTTAGTGGCTTGACGTTGTGAATCATTAAAATAAGCAGGAACAGTAATAACTGCCTCAGTAACCGCTTCACCCAAATAAGCTTCAGCATCTTTTTTTAATTTCATTAAAATACGTGCTGAAATTTCTGGAGAAGCCATTTTTTTGCCATGCACTTCAACCCATGCATCGCCATTTTCTGCCTCAACAATTGCATAAGGCACCATTTTGATGTCTTTTTGCACAACATCATCTTTAAAACGACGACCAATCAATCGTTTAATTGCAAATAGTGTATTTTTTGGGTTAGTAACAGCCTGACGTTTTGCCGATTGACCTACTAACACTTCGTCATCACTACTAAAAGCAATAATTGAAGGTGTAGTACGCGCACCTTCACTATTTTCAATTACTTTCGCAACGCCGTTTTCTAATACCGCTACACACGAGTTGGTTGTTCCTAAATCTATTCCAATTATTTTACCCATTGAATGCTCCAAACTGAATTTATGTAAAAAATGTAAATGTTACTTGCGATATGGGGGCTATTTTACAGTGTTCAAGCCTACATATTATCGTCGGATGGTTTTTCTGCTGCTTTTGCTACCACAACCATAGCAGGTCTGAGTAAACGACCATTCAATAGGTAACCTTTTTGAAACACGTTAACAACGGTATTAGGTTCGGCACCTTCTATCTCTTGCATCATCATCGCTTGATGCTGTTCTGCATTAAAAGACTCTCCCATAGGATCGATGGCAACAATATTAAACTTTGCAAACAAAGCTTCAAATTGTTTAATGGTTAAGTCACAGCCTTCGCGAAATTTTTTAACTTCTTCGTTATCACCTGTTGCCGCTTGCAAACCCAAAACCACACTGTCATATACCGGCAATAATTCTTTACCAAAACTAGTCAAAGAATACTTATGTGCATCTTCAAGGTCTTTTTGAGTTCTTCTTTTCAGATTTTCCATTTCTGCCATGGTACGAACGGCTTTATCCCAATTTTCATGAGCTTTTTGCTTAGCCTCTTCCAATTCTTGCTTTAACTCATCAATTGTATACTCATGCTCTCCCACTTCGGTGTGAGACTCTTCATCATGAACGGCTTCATTTTCAAACTCTGATTCAATTTTAACTTCATTCTCAGGCATTTCCTGATCAATACTCATCTTTATAATCCTTAAAATATAGTTACGGTAACGTGTTACATGTAAAAAGTAATATTGTTACTTATGATGGGGTCGTTGTTTTGGGATTCAAGGCGGCGCCTAATAATTTTGCAGTAACATCAACAAATGGAATGATTTTCTCGTAAGCCATACGCGTTGGCCCTATAACACCCAGTACCCCTACCACTTCATCATTAACCGAATACGAAGAAGTTACCAAACTGCATTGATCAAATGCCCTATATCCGGACTCTTCACCAATAAAAATCTGCACCCCATCCGCCTTCATGGATTGGTCGAGCAAATGAATAACATCTTGCTTTTGACTAAAAGCATCAAACAATTTTTTTAAATGATCACGACCTGATAATTCCGAAAACCCCATTAAATTGGTTTCCCCAGTCAACACATAATCATCTTTCTCGTGGTCTGATTCAAAGGTCAATTGCGCCATTTTTATGGCATCCAACATGCCTTCATTCATACTCTTTTGAGCATCGTGAAGCTCACTTATGACAGCGGCACGCACTGCGATTAAACTACGCCCGCAATAAATTGAATTGAGGTAAGCGCCCGCTTGTTGTAATTCAGACGCGCTAAATAACTTATCGGTATGAATCACTTTATTATGAACTTCTTGTTCATTTGTCACGAATATAACCAACACCCGTTTATGCGATAAAGGCAAAAACTCAATATGTCGTAAACAGACCAACTCCTTTTTAGGTAAAGTCACTACCCCTGCCATTTGCGTCAATTCTGCTAATAATCGTGAGGCAATGCCGATCATATTGCCATCACTATCGCGTTCTGATAACCCCTGATGCAGACGAGTAATATCCTTGCTATCCAAAGGCTTAACTGTTAATAAGCTATCGACAAATAACCGATAACCACTGACAGTAGGTATGCGACCCGCTGATGTATGAGGCGAATGTATCAGACCTAAATCCTCAAGATCTGCCATCACATTGCGAATAGTGGCAGGACTTAAATTTATATCCATATCTTTTGATAACACCCGAGAGCCCACAGGCTGTCCATCGCTAATATAGCGCTCAACCAATGTTTTTAATAACTGCAAGGACCGTTCATTTAAATCTCGAGTATCATTGCTCACATATACCTCTAACAAAACAAAATTAGCACTCAATCAAGGCGAGTGCCAATCTTGCAAAATAACAGCTCATCCGTTAGATGTCAATAAAGCCCCTTGAGATTACTTAGAAAACCCCCGCTTAATCATCAGTGTCTGACCTGTTTTAAATTCTGACGATGGTCTCACTAACTTAAATGACATAACTCAGAATCGAAGGTTTTGCCTACCATTTGAATGGGCTATTGTGGGCATCTTCACAATTTATATACACCAACTGATGCTTGCAGTATCCAGTTGACATATAATGATAAACTTGATTTTTACGTTTACCTTAGGAGTTACTATGAAGAAAGTGTCGTTAATTACAACTACTCTACTGTTTTTATTGTCTGCCGTTGCCAGCGCTCATGGACCTGTGCGTCAAAAAGCTGAACAGGAAATCACCATCAATGCCCCTGCCGATAAAGTATGGGCACTCATTAAAGACTTCGGCAATATGTCTTGGCACCCTGATATCTTTAATACCAGCTCTGAAGGGGGCAATAAAAAAGGCGGCACGCGTATTTTGACGTTAAAAGATGGCGGCACCATCACTGAAGAATTGAAAAAGTATGATGAAGCAAAAATGTCGTATGCTTACAAAATTACTGATATGAGCGTTGCTAAAACCATCACCCATGCCGGTGCTGAAGAAAAAGTACCGGTTTTACCTGTCGATAATTATTCAGCCAGCATTGAAGTGGTCGCTAAAGGTGATAGTTCCGTGGTTTCTTGGACGGCCGGCTTCTACCGTGCTTATACCAACAATAACCCTCCGGTCGAAATGAACGAAGAAACGGCTAATGCGGCAGTCAACGCCGTCTTAAAAACCGGCTTAATTAACCTTAAAGCCTTAGCTGAAAAATAAGGACTACAGGGGTGTTTTCTGTGAATAGCCACATTGTCGCACTAGCTTTCGCAATATTTTTTCTTGCAGATCCACTAGCTGCTGCGCCCTTTGCTTATATCAGCAATCAATTGGATGACAGTATTTCCGTAATTGACAGCAATCAAGGCAAAGTGGTCGATACCATCAGGGTATCTGGAAAACCCGCTGGCGTGGCAGTTTCACCTACTGGTGACAAGGTCTACATCAGCACCCCTGAAGCTAAAGGTTTTGCTGTTTTAGATACAAAAAAACGTGAAATCATTGCCAAAGTACCGGTCAGTGATGGTGCCTTGGGAATTGCTGTCAGCACTGATGGCAAACGCATTTATGTGGCTGATTGGTACAACAACAATGTCGATGTTGTTGATGCCATCAGCTATAAAATTATTAAAACCATTCCGGTGGGCGAATCACCATCCGGATTGGTAGTCAGCCCTGACAATCAGTGGCTATATGTTGCTAACCGGCTGAGTGATTCAGTCTCTAAAATTGATACTGACACCTTAACCGTCACCAAAACGACGTTAGTTGGCTCTCATCCTTTTGGACTTACTATTGATGGTAGGGGCGAGCGTATTTATGTGGCCAATGTTCAAAGCGATAATGTTTCAGTGATAGAAACAAAGCGCATGCTAGCTCTTGGCAAAATCAAAGTAAACATGCTGCCTTATACGACGGCATTGGCGCTCAATGATACGCGTCTCTTTGTCACTAATCAGGATGATGGCTCAGTCTCTGTTATTGATACAGAGACATTAAAAGAAATTGCTTTGATAGAAGTTGGTAATAAACCAGAAGGCATCAGTACTCACCCTGATGATCGCCATGTCTATGTTGCTAACTGGTTTGATAGCACCGTATCAGTCATTGACGGTAAAACCCTTAAAGTAGTGGATACCATTAAAACCGGCGAAGGTAGTCGCGCCTTTGGGCTATTTTTTGGCAAGTAACTTATTGCTTGCTTACCAAACAACCTAGCTCAAATTATTTCCGTAAAAATATTTTACACACCTCTTTAATAACATAACGTCTGTTAACAGTTTACATATGAAAATCTCTAAACTTATTGTATTTTTTTTAATGGTTATCACTGTTAACGGCTTATTTTCTTGGTTAAGTAATTTACCCCAAGATGCCGGGCCCGATGTGCCTGATGGCAAAATCAGCAGTTTTTCATTTGCACCATTCCGTGAAGGACAAAGTCCTTTAACAAAAGTATATCCAACTACAGAACAGATTGATGAGGATTTACGTTTACTGGCTGATCAAACTCACACCATCAGAACTTATGCCAGTTTAGACGGTATGGAAGGTGTGCCAGCTCTTGCCCGACAATACGGACTAAAAATGATACAAGGTGCTTGGATAGGCATAGATCCGAAAGGCAACCAAGCCGAAATTGACCAACTCATTAAATCAGCCAACGAATACCCCGATGTCATCAAACGTGTGATTGTCGGTAACGAAGTTTTACTAAGAGGCGAGTTGGAGCCTGAACAACTTCTACAATATATTCGTCAAGTAAAACGCGCCGTCAAGCAACCTGTATCGTATGCTGACGTGTGGTCCTTTTATATGCGCTATCCTGAAATAGCTAAAGAAGTCGATTATTTCACTGTGCATATCTTGCCCTATTGGGAAGATGAGCCTCTAAAAATTGAAAAAACTGCCGCCCGGATTGAAGAAAATTATTGGAAAATACGCAAGTCTTACCCAGGCAAGCCTATTTTAATTGGCGAGTCAGGTTGGCCCAGTGCCGGACGTCAACGCGGAGGAGCAGTACCCAGCGTTGTTAACGAAGCAAAGTATGTTCGCGCATTAGTGCAGTTATCCAATAAAAATGGTTTTGACTATAACGTTGTCGAAGCCTTTAACCAACCATGGAAGAGCCAACTTGAAGGGGTTGTTGGCGCTAATTGGGGTGTTTATTCGGCAGATCGTGAGCGGATTTTTCCATTAACAGGGAACGTCACAGAGAACTCACTATGGCCAAAACAGTTACTTTACACAAGCTTATTAACACTGCTTATTATAAGCTTGCAAGCTAAAAAGGCATTGCAACTATCGCCCTTGCGTTTAGGGATATTTTTAGGATTTACACAATTGTTAAATGCTTTATTAGTTAACCAACTAGCTAACTATTGGTATACAAGTTACAGCACGATGGAACGTCTGCATGTTTTATTCATTATTGGATTAAGCTTTTTATTAGCCATCTTAATGATTCGACGAATACTCGACTTACTACGCAATTCGATCAACGAAAAAAGTGGTGTTTGGCTACGTTATTTATTCTTGGCTTTCGTAGCGATTGCACTCTATAAAGCACAGGCTTTAGCGTTAAATGGCCGCTATCTAAGCATTCCATATCCAGCAACGTGCATACCTGTCGTTAGTATTTTAGGCTACATACTTATCCGTTACTTTGTAAAAGGCCGTACCTTAGTATCTGCCTTTGCCTTTGATGATTTATTTGGCAGCCGCACATTTTCAATGGCAACGGTTAAAATGCTCAGCCTTGTTTTAGCCTTTACGGGCGTACTGTTAACCATCATTGAAATAGCCGTTGTTATGCAAAGCTCAAACTATGCATCGGCTTATCCGATCTTGACCGATAGAATCTATCAAGTATTTATGGTCACTTTTAACTACAGTCATTTATTGGGCTGGCCAATGTTGATTGGTGCTATTGTTATCCGCATACCACTCAGGGCTTGTGCTTATGCGCTTATCTTTATGGTATTAGCCATTATCCTAGGTGAAACCTACGCTTTTAGCATATTGCATGATTTTATCGAAAGCTATCCAAATCTGGGAGCGAGATTGGGGATGGGGGTTTTCTATACAATATCAAACTGCCAATTACAGCTTTGGTTAGCCAGCTTACTCATACTCGCTTTACCATTGTGGCGTCATCAAGCACAAAAGCCATTCACTCAATTATGAGAAAAGCAGGGAGGGGGATAACCTTTACATTAATTCTTAAATAAAACTGCATCAAGATCTAATGGGCGACTTCAACCACTGTTGATTCAATTTCACCTGATCATTGGCTAATTATAAAGCATGAGCCCAACACCAGCTGGGCTTAATACGTGACAACTTCATACATGATCAAATAATGCGACATTACCTTTTGACTATGCAACAGCACCCTTTTTGACAGGTAGACACGAAATGCTTCATCAAACATCGTATGAAATTTCCACTACTCTAAAGCTGCGATCTCAATCATAACATTCAATACTTCAGGATTTACCTGAGAAGAACGTTTACTTAACTGAGGTGCGCTCATCAATACACCCCTTCATGAATTTTCTGTATTTTTCATAAAAATGATCGGGATTTTAAGAAACCGCCAATGCTCAATTAAAATCAATCCAAGGCATTCGCTATCGACGTAAGTGAGAAACTGAATTAGCGAACTTCATTCTAAAAGTTAAAATAAGAATCGACTGGTTATACTATCTCAAGAAATCTGATCAACTAACACAGAAAACTTCGCTGATTAACGATAAACTTCTCGTCGGTTACCAATTTCGATGACCAATATGCACATTTCACAATCTTGAATGCTGCAAATCACGCGAATATCAGCCACACGATAACGCCAATAGGAGCCTAGTTTTGGACCGACTAATTTTTTACCAAGCGCTCGCGGGTCATCTAGCGTAGCAACGCGCTCATCCATATAGTCAACAATACGAAGTGCAATCGACTTATCTAACTTTTTAAGTTGGCGTAACGCTGATTCAGTATAATTAATGGTCCAGGCCAAGTTCTTTTCTCACCTGTAAACCACTTACGATATTCTCCTGACCTTTACGGACGCGTTCCATTGTCGCATCAGCCAAATAAAAATCCTCTAGATCATCAAGACCACCTTCAATTAGCTCGCGCAAATAGTAAGATTTTGCTCGGCCAGTTTGTGCTGCTAAATGATCCAATCTACGTTCTATTTCAGGATCGAGTCTGATTGATACAGCCATAATAGAAACTCCTTTTTGTGTTAACTTAAATAAGTGTATCACACTGAATACAAAAAATACAAATATTACATATGAGAGTATTCACCTAATTAGCAAACCAACCCTCAATCAATTAAGCAAGTAAGCGTTTTCTTACACGAAGCATCTTCTGGTATGACCTGGTAATATAGATATTGATCCAGAAACGCTTCACCAAAGATCGGAACGAATTAATGGGATCAATGTTCGTAAGTTAATACATAAGCAATTGATTATAAATACAGAAATTTGTAGAGCATCAGCTTATCAAGTAGTCTAACCAATATTTAAACCATGCTATATACTTATGCCATATACATAGGAGAATGTAATGACTATAGCAACTACAACAGTTTTTACCCATAACCGAACGCAAGCAGTTCTGTTGCCAGCTGAAGCACGCTTACCAGATGACGTCAAAATAGTCATTGTGCGCACTCGGGGACGAGATCGAATTATTTCACTTATTGAAAATACTTGGGATAATTTTTTCCTCAATGGACCAGAAGTAAGTGATGACTTTATGAATGAACGCGGACCACAAAAATCAGTCCAGCGAGAAAATTTTTAATGATTAAACATTTACTAGATACCAACATTGTGATTTACGTCCTTAAGCAGAGACCCACTGAAAGTATTAGAAGTTTTCAATAAAAATGCCAATCGAATGGCAATATCGAGCATAACTTTATCTGAGTTAATTTACGGTGCGGAAAAAAGTCAAAACGTAGATAAAAACCTAGAAGCAATTGAAGAGTTTATTAGTCATCTTGATGTTCTATCTTATGACGCAAAAGCATCTCAACACTATGGTCAGATTAAAGCAGCACTTGAAAAGCAAGGTGAGATTATCGGTGAAAATGATATTCACATTGCTGCCCATGCGATCAGTCAAGGTTTAATATTAGTGAGTAATAATTTGAAGGAATTTAGGAGAGTACCAAATCTAGCTTTGGAAAATTGGGTTTAATATTAGTGTATAGCCTTACCGTTGTCGCTTCATCAACCGCAAAAGCCATTTTCTAAATAAAATTAAGGCAGCACTGACATTAAAATCAGTTTTTGTGCAATTCAATTATGCTTGCACGTTTCAATTAGACCATCCGCCACTGATACTGGTGGCGTCCAGTTCAGTAAATGTCTGGCTTTTGAAATATCGACCTGCAAATTGCCGCATAATCGCTGAGCCATATCTTGCTTACCTAGTAAATTTGCGAAAAACTCAATTATCTTTTGAGGAACTGGCAAAAGTCTTGCCTTAACTCCTAACGCCTTAGCGCACTCACTCAGTAATTGAGTCGTCGAAAGATCTTCTCCATCGGAAACCAAAAATACTTGATTAACTGCCTTTGGGTGATCAATACATCGGATAATTAGGCTTATTAAATTACCCAAATAAACAAAACTGCGTTTGTTATTAATATTGCCAG
>CAJAHC010000113.1 GCA_903939355.1 uncultured Methylococcaceae bacterium
GGCATTGGTAAACAACTTAAAAATTTACCTGAGAAATTATCGACAACTACTTATTTTAATATTTCTCCTGAGCAATTAAAGGCAGCGGAACTTCAACTTACAGAAAAGCGACATGGTTTACGATTACTCTGAATTGGTGGAAAAAACACGTCAATGGGCTGAGCAAGCCGGTCTTTCTGGGTGGATTAATAATCACGTGGCAACGGAAATCGATCAATTTGATTCTAGGTCACCTGATGCTTTATTTTCAAGTACTGACGTTACAGTTGGCGCTATTACAAGGCCTCTTATTGTTGCCTTTATGGGCGGTACAGGCGTTGGAAAAAGTTCTTTACTTAATCGATTGGCGGGTCAAGATATTGCGCGTGCAGGTATTGCAAGGCCGACTTCTAGAGAGGTTACTGTATACCATCATCAAAGTATTTCTATCGATAACTTACCAAAGCATTTGCCACTATCTAAAATTAATATTTCTCAGCATGACGATGAAAGTAATAAAAATATAGTCTGGATAGATATGCCGGATTTTGACAGTATCGAACGCACTAATAAAGAGATGGTTTTTCAGTGGTTACCACATATTGATGTGCTCATTTATGTGGTTAGTCCGGAGCGTTACAAAGATGAAAAAGCTTGGCGATTATTACTGGCCGAAGGGGCTCGTCATGCTTGGCTCTTTGTATTTAATCAATGGGATAGAGGCCAATTAGGCCAGTATGAAGATTTTAATCGGCAATTACAAAAAGCCCAATTTGTAGAGCCGGTAATTTTCAAAACAGTTTGTACGGACATCAATCAAACGGATGAGTTTGTATTGTTGAAATCAACAATTTTATCTATAGCGACAGAGCATATTGTTTCTCAACTGGAGCAAAGAAGCTTACAAGTTCGTAAAGATGAGTTAAAGCAAAACTTGCTAAATACAGCTACATTATTGGGCTCTGAGATGACGCTAGAGCCGATAACAGAGTTATGGATAAAGCAGTGGCAACATACAGTTAAGTTGCTACTTCAAGGTTTTGAATGGCCTTTGAGACAGACAGCTAATTATTACGCGGAACATGCCGCTGATTTAATGGCTAATACGAATAAAGTCAATCAATCACTATGGGATGCTTGGGCGCAAGGACTATTTAATGATGGTTTAGATGAGTTTATTATTAATGTCAGTCAGATGGGACTTCCAGTCGCGCCTCTTAGAAATGATACTTCACATATTCGAGAAAAAGCCCAAAAAATTATACAGACTCAAACTGAGCTGGCAACTCGTATGGCATTAGCTAATCCTGGTAACACCTTACAACGAACATTTTTAAAATTTATGCGATTATGTGAAATAGTATTGCCGTTAACAGCCATGATATGGGTGGGATATAAAGTATTTATGGGATATTACGTCAGTAATATGACTGACAATCATTATTTAGGTATTGATTTTACAATTCATAGTGGGTTATTAATTGCAGTGACTTGGTTGATTCCTTATTTTATATTAAAGAAACTTCAACCTTCCTTGAGAAAATCGGCATTAAAAGGCCTAAATAAGGGGCTGATCATTGCTTTTGGAATTATAGAGAGCGAGGTGTTGACTATTATAGAAAAATTTACTAAGCAGCATGCTGAGCAGGTTTCTCAGTTATCCCTACTTATTGAGCACTGTAGTAAAACAGATGGTGATCAAACCTTATCTATAGCTAATGACAGTCCATTACACCGAATGTTAATGCATTAATCATTATCTTCACTGGGGATTAGCGTTCGTAATTCTTCAGATAACAACATTTGTGCCCCTTTAGAAACTACTTCTTCGCCTGGTTCAATTGAATGCGGAACAAAATAACCATCTGTTAAAACAGCATAGTTGGTTATAGTTCTTTTACTGAAAGTGTCTTCATTGGTTTTTATATAAATAAACGCCTGATCCAGGTTCCAGATTAAAGCGGATTTTGGAATAATAACACCTGTATCTACTTGATTAATTTGAGGTATCCAGGCCGTAACATTCATACCTGTTTTGATGCTTTTGTTATTGGTTTGAAAGTAATAGCTTTCTCCTTGGGCAATTGATTCAGTATGTTCGGTTGCTGAAATAAAGTCTGCTTTATTTGCTAGGCTCCGGTTACCTGATGAATCAACAACTATTGTTTTAACAGTCTCTGTTAAGTGTTGATTGCTTGGTAAGGTAATTTGTAGAAGTTTTCGTTGTCCTGAAATAAAAGCATTTAGTTTATCTGACTTACTGTTTAATGCCCAATCTGTTATGGCTTGGCCCCATAATAGATAGGCTTCATCGATAATGGCTTTTCCTTGAAAATTACTGGCATCAGCTTGAGCTTTGTCAATGTGCCACTGTGCTTGATGCTCTTGTAGAATACGCTTTGAACTGACCCCGTTTTTATATAAATCCTTTTGCCGACTGATGGTTTGTTCTGCATGTTTAAAGTTTGCTTGGGCGCGATTACTGTCTGCTAACGCTTGTAAATAGCGAGTACGTAGTGCCAGTAGAGGGTGTAAATTGATGGCTTTTCCGTAAGCAATAAATTCAGTCTGTTGATTGTAGGCAATTACATTAGTTGTTTCAATGCCCGATGATAGCTGCAATTCCCTATTCATTGTTATAGTTAATTGCTGCGTTGTTCTTTGCACATCGGCAGCTTTAGCGAAACATGATAAAGAAATAATGAATGAAATAATGCAATTAATTAACAGTGATTTCATGGCGGGGCGTTACAAATTTAAATAATGTGAAACGAAGTTAAAAACAGTTGAATGCAGCCTGATAATATAATCTTTGTGAATAAAAAAAGCCTTGGCTATAAAATAGCCAAGGCTTTTAATAATCAATCTAAAAAAATAGATTAGTTGCTAGGTA
>CAJAHC010000114.1 GCA_903939355.1 uncultured Methylococcaceae bacterium
AAATCTGCTGATAATTAAATGTATAGGTACCATAATAGCTATTAGAATAACAATTATTATTGGGCCGATGATAGGGTCAATTAAGAATTCTAAAATGCCCATTTGTACTTCAGCAAATACCGCTATCGTTGCAAACAAGGAGAGTATAAGTAAGCTGCTGATGTTGACACGTTCTTTCCATAGGATGATAGCTTTTCTAACTTCAGGTATCACTACGTCTTCGATGTGTTTTATATTTTTTTCAAGGAAATCGAGTATTCGATAAGACCTATCATTTTCAACATTAGCTATGCGTTGGTCTATTTCGGTGAAATCGGCTTTATTTTGTAGGTTAATACTATTTAGTACGTTGGGTATAATAATAAATTGTCCGGTATGCAAGCCTAGTCTGGCTAATTTCTTTTGCCAAGAAGTTACTACTTCATTAGCTTTAGTTGAATTAAGCGTAGCGATAGGATCATCAATTAGATAGGCAAATTTGTTAGTGTCCTGTTGTAAAGCGATTAGTTGGATTAATTCATCCAGCATAGGTGATGCTGACTCAAATAAATCGGTAAAAATTAAAATCAGATCAGAATTTTCTATGCTATATTCCATCAGCATTAAATTGGTTGGACTAGTCTGCATAGTAATGATGTTGGGCGAATCAATGAATAATTTGCCTTTTAAGCGATCACTATGAATGGTCTTTAATTCTACATATGAGTTAATACGACTGCCTTCATTTTCTTGAAGCTGTTCAATTTTTTTGCTGATTTGATAGAAAGGGTATCGGGGATCAACATCCAGCGCAGTGCCAGGTAAGGTGGCTGAGTTGGTTTGGCTGTTTGGCAATAGTACTGTATATTTCTGATTTGATATTTGAATGCCGGGCAGAACTTGTTCTGTACCAAGATAGTTATTTATAAACCTGGATTTGGCTGTTGAATTGCCTCCAATTAAGTTAATAATGGGCCACCATGATTTCTTAGAAGCTGTCGTTTCATCTATTTCAATAAGTCCAAGCTCATATTCAATTTGATCAAGGTCATGAAAAATTGTTAATGATTTTAGTAATGCTGGGTTGTTATTCGCGAAGTTTTTTTCAAGGTTAATCAGGTACTTACTTGCCGTCTTTTCAGTCATATGTTCGCCACCACAGTTACTAATTTTTGAGAATAAATTTGTTTTGAGTATACACCTAATAACCTTTTGATAGTAGAAAAATAGGCCTAATATTGAAGGGTGTCTTATTGATTTAAAGCGGTATTTTTGAGGGTTTAAGGTATTTTTTTACTTTAGGTGAATTAGATATATAATTTGCAAGTAGTCTTAAGCAAAAGTAGATAAAAAAGGAATGTAAGTTGGTTAATTTTTTAGGCTCAATATTGATATTGGTTACTCTGATGCTATCAGGATGCACAACCCCATTTTTTGGAGCCTATGGAGCAAATGGTCAGTCCAGAGAAGAATTTTCGAGTTACGTAGAAAGTGTGTTTCGACTGCAGAATGCTATGACTAGCGAAATTATGGCGTTGCAAGGAATCGACGAAGTAACTGACCATGTTGCGCTGTATCAAGCTGATCAAGGCATGCAGAAAGCATGCGGTCCACTTAATGAATATGTTTCTCGTCAAACAGAAGGGTTAGATACTGGGCTTTTATTGAGCCGACAAGTTGAAAAATCAGCTATTGATTGTGAGCAGGCAGCACTAAAAGTTAAGCAGTTGTTGGATCGTTGATATTTTTCATGACGTTGACGTATGAATTATATAGAAAAATAAAAAGTCACCATTGTCATTTTTTGCATTTTACTTAGACCCAAGCTAAATAATAGGCTCACCTCTAGCCAGTTTGGGCAAATTACCTTCCAAACCCATGGCATTACGCATGACTTTGTTTTTAGCGGGTAAAACACGTTCAGCCAGTCCTAGCCCTAAATTGCGTATAAATTTTATGGGTAACACGTCGTTACTAAATACGTGGTAAAAAACATCCATGACGGTCATCATTCTCAAGTTTTCATTGCGTCGCATTTTTTCATAATTTTTTAGGGTGCTCAAATCTGCAATTTCAAGACCTTTTTTAGTTGCATCTATCAGAACTTCACCTAAGGCGGCTGCGTCCAATAGTCCAATATTAACGCCTTGCCCTGCCAGAGGATTAATCATATGAGCAGCATCGCCAATCAGAACTACGCCGGTTTTTACGTAATTTTGAGCGTGTTGTCGTTTTAGCGGAAAACTGGCAACTCCCAGTACTTTGTTAACTTCTCCCAGACAATCAGGAAACGCAGCAACCAGCTCATCTTTTAATGCGTCATAGGATAGTGTTTTTAAACGATTTACTTCATCCGGTGAGTTATACCAGACAATGGAGCCATAATTTCCTGTTAGGGGTAAGAAAGCTTGTGGGCCACTAGCTAAAAAGCGTTGCCAAGTTATGTCTTGTTGTTCGTAAGCTGTTTCAATGTAAATGACCAGTGCGTGTTGTTTATAATCCCAGCTGGTTACTCCTAAACCTACGGTTTGCCTAACTCTAGATTGCCCACCATCTGCTGCAACCAAAACTTTTGCAGATAATAATCGACCATTTTCGAGTTCAATCTCACTATATTGACCGGCAGTGTACTTTATTTTTTTGATGCTGACTGGGCATATTAACTCTATATTCTCAAATGCTTTTAGGCGTTCTAATAAGGCTAATTGAGTTACTCTATTTTCAACGATATATCCTAAAGCAGAATGGCCTATATCATCACTGCAAAATTCAGTGTCACCAGCAGTTTCCCAAACACGCATTCTCCGAAATGGGCAGAATCGTCGATTGATAATCCCTTCCCAAGCCCCTATAGTTTCAAGAATATTCTTGGAAGCCATGCTCAGTGCGGAAACTCGTAAATCATGTGGTTGGTCGTCAGTGAAGGGGAGTGGCGGGGAGTTTTCAATAATAGCAACTTTTAAAGAACTACCGCCCAGACTACATGCTGCAGCAGCACCAACCATTCCACCACCGACGATAATAACGTCAAAATTTTCTTTCATAATTAATTAACTAAAAGTTGAAGCTTCTTACATTGTAAGAAAGATACCATACTTCATCCCTTGATGAAGAAAATACATCTATTAAGAAGTTACTTAGTTAAAGGATTTCTTTGGAATTATAGGGATTGATTTTGGTGTTAATAGATTTGTGATTTTAGGCGTACAGAATACTTGCGATTGTTTGTTAAGTGTTGTAAAACAATACCCGATAAAGATAGTTATCGTTCAGATAAATTAAAGTTCTGCTTATTTTTATAGGTTTATTTAAAGCAATTTTAAGAACATGAGTCAGGATATGTATAAAGAATACAACAAATGCTTTTGTAATATTTTTAGAGGCCATTATGAGTCAAAGTAAGCTTCCAGTTAGACAAGGATTATATGATCCACGCTATGAGCATGATGCGTGTGGGGTTGGTTTTATTGTTCATATAAAAGGTCATAAAAGCCATGCAATTGTTGATCAAGGTCTGGAGCTGCTTAGGAATTTGACGCATAGAGGTGCAGTAGGCGCTGATCCATTTGCAGGTGATGGTGCTGGAATTTTGATTCAAATACCCGATGTTTTTTTACGTGCTCAATGTGCTAAGCAAAATCTATCTTTACCAAAAGAAGGTGATTATGCGGTAGGTATGGTTTTTTTACCGCGTGAAGTATCTGCTCGAGTGAGTTGCGAGAAGTTATTTGCAGAAATTATTGCGCGAGAAAATGCTGTGATTCTCGGTTGGCGTGATGTTCCGGTAGACAATCATGAATTAGGTGACTCTGCAAAAATGGTACAGCCCTTTATCAGGCAAGTTTTTGTAGGAAGAGGTGTTAATTGTCCAGATCAAGACGCTTTTGAACGCAAATTGTTTGTTATTCGCAAACAAGTTGAAAATGCCGTCCGTGATTTAAATCTGGATAATGGCCATGAGTTTTATGTGTCTTCGTTATCAACACGTACTTTAGTTTACAAGGGGATGTTGTTGGCGGATCAAGTGGGTTCATTTTACCCTGATCTTAATGATGAGCTTATGGTAAGTGCGCTGGCATTAGTACATCAACGGTTTTCTACAAATACTTTTCCAACATGGGATAGGGCGCATCCCTTTCGTATGATTGCCCACAATGGTGAAATCAATACCTTACGAGGAAATTTGAATGGCATGGCGGCTCGCCGACATTCAATAGCTTCGAAAATATTGGGTGATGATGTTCATAAATTGTGGCCATTAATTGCAGAGGGTCAATCGGATTCTGCGTGTTTCGATAATGCTGTTGAATTATTGGTGGCTGGAGGATATTCATTGGCTCATGCCATGATGTTACTTATTCCTGAAGCTTGGACCGGCAATGTTTTGATGGACGAAAAGTTGCGTGCTTTTTACGAATATAATGCAGCTCTTATGGAGCCTTGGGACGGACCTGCTGCAATTGCTTTTACTGATGGTCGTCAGATCGGTGCA
>CAJAHC010000115.1 GCA_903939355.1 uncultured Methylococcaceae bacterium
ACTACGTATTTCTCTTAGCCTAGAACTGGGGGTTCATATTACTGGAAGGATTTAACGTTATATAATAAAATGCAAAAAACATCACTTATATTTATTCAAAGTTACTCAGATATGCTGATGCGATTTTAAGATACCGTTTTTATAAAAATTTAAGGAGATAATATGACCAAGTCAGCTATAAGTTTTTTTACAATTATAGTTTTTTTTATTCTGTTGCCTGCATGTTCAGAAACCAAACAAACAGTCAAGGCTGTTGGTGATACCACAGTAAATGTTACTAAAGATGTTGTAGACGGAACAATTAATACGGTTGATGCTATAGTCCCTTAATGTGTTATCGATATAAACATCAGTATGATGCCGACTTATTACCATTAATGTAGAAATTAACAGGCGATAAATTAATTGAATCAAAGAATCCAGGCGATCGGCCTTGCGAAAAAAGCGGAATTACCCGTAACTCGGTAATGTCAGTAATTGAAAATGATTAGTCTTCCAGATAATATTATAAAAATTCTCATACTGGATTATATCTTCTTATAGAATCATTCATGCGGCACAATACGCTACAACTATTACGCCCTAGAGATTAAGACTTACCGAGTTATTATTTTTCATGTTCAAAAGCATCTAAAGTACGACTATTCTCAAATAAAGTCGTTTTTGTTAGGCTTAAAGGCAATCGCTGCTTGAACAGCCATTTTCCAGCCATTATACAATTGTTTTATTTTTTGTTTATTCTGCATGGGTCTAAACGATTTATCTACTAACCATTGTCCGGCTATTTCTTCTTTATTCTTCCAAAATCCTACAGCAAGACCCGCAAAATAAGCTACACCCAATGCGGTTGTTTCACTGACAACAGGTCGATCTACGGTTACCTCCAAAATATCACTTTGAAACTGCATCAAAAAATTATTTTTTACTGCGCCACCGTCGACTCTCAAGCTTTTCAGTTTAATTCCCGCATCTTCTTCCATGACTGTTAATACGTCTTTTACCTGATAGGCAATTGCTTTTAATGTTGCCCGTATAAAATGCTCTTTTTTAGTTCCTCGGGTTATGCCAAACACTGCACCTCTCACTTCACTATCCCAGTATGGCGTTCCCAAACCAACAAATGCAGGCACCACATAAACTCCATCAGCAGATGAAACATTGGCTGCATAAGCTTCGCTTTCATGCGCTTCTTTAAAAAACTGCAACCCGTCACGTAACCACTGAATTGCCGAGCCACCAACAAATATACTACCTTCTAACGCATATTCTATTTTTCCATTGATCCCCCATGCAATGGTAGTTAGCAAACCATTATTGGATTTTACTGCCTTTGAACCAGTATTCATCAACAGAAAACATCCCGTTCCGTAAGTGTTTTTTGCCATACCCTCAGAGAAACAAGCCTGACCAAACAATGCCGCTTGCTGATCTCCCGCAACTCCGGCTATGGGTATCTCAAAATCATTGAATATAGTTGTATCCGTATACCCATAAATCTCAGAGGAAAATCTCACTTGGGGCAACATCAATTTCGGTATATTTAGCGCACTTAATAACTCATCATCCCAGCACAAATCGTGTATGTTATAGATCATTGTTCTTGAGGCATTACTATAATCAGTCGCATGTACTTTTCCATTGGTTAATTTCCAAAGTATCCATGTATCAATGGTCCCAAACAATAACTCACCGTTAATAGCTTTCTGCCTTGCTCCGCCCACTTTATTTAGGAGCCAGGTCAGTTTAGTGCCCGAAAAATAGGCATCAATCAGTAATCCTGTTTTATTACGCACTACTTCTTCAAACCCCCTACTCTTGAGATCTTCACATAACTCAACGGTTTGGCGAGATTGCCAAACAATGGCATTGTAAATGGGCTGACCACTACTCTTATCCCAGACAACCGTTGTTTCACGCTGATTTGTAATACCAATTGCTGCAATTTGATCCGCCGTGAATTTAGTTAAGGTCTCGCTAACGACTGCCTCTACTGAATGCCAAATTTCCATTGCATCATGTTCAACCCAACCCGGAAAAGGAAAATATTGGGTAAATTCTTTCTGAGCAATATGGACTGCTGCACCGGCTTGATTAAACAAGATAGCTCTTGTGCTAGTCGTCCCCTGATCAATTGAAAGAATGTATTGTTGTTTCATGAAATATTTGGGAATCCGGTTTAATTAAATGTTCATCAAATAGTAACAAAATCAACTCAACTCGGTAAGTGGTAATTAATTACGACTTACCGAGTCAACAATCCTCATAATGAATTATTTCTTCTTATCCGAGCATTCATACTGTGCAATAAGATAGGCTATTACGTCCTAAGGATTAAAATTTACCGAATTGAGTTGCATGGGTTTTATCATAAGCAGATAGAAAACCTTGCTGATTTTATGCAGATTGTTTGGACATAAATAGGGGATTTAATAAAGTACGCTAGCGAGTCAAATTTTCCATTAGCTGGCTGTGAAAGATTGCGTTGCTTTTTAATTTAACATGAAAGGTCAGCTAGAAAACATAATTTAGGAGAATACAAACAAGGCAAGGTAAATACAAGTAAGTGAAATTGTGACTACTTTTATTTTATTAAAAAAACTTAAATCCCGCCAGTAAGACGAAATTCGTAACCATGTTCTAAGTAGTTTCTTTGTTAACCATAAATAAAAACGAGGTAGTGTCCGCCATAGTAAATATAATGGAACTAAGGCGATAACAACCATTAGGTAAAAAACAATGGATTGTGTTTCCTTAAGTTCAGTATGAAATAATTCCTCGACTATGTGATCCAATGAAGATTCTAACGCTTCGAAACATAGAAATCCCAGTTCAAATAGTAATTCGGAAACCAAATGAATCAGCTGTTTAATTATATCAATAACCATACCAGGCATGGTTACTATGATTACAATGCTGATAATACCTAACCCTAAGGTGAGTTTTTTATTATATTTTGAAGTCACTTGTAATTTATTCTCGCTATTTTAATATCGCATTTCTGTAGATATTTTTGGTATTAGATTTCTTATTCTAAGCCAAGAACCTACATCTTGGTATGCTATCTATCCTCGCATATATCGCTCTTTAAATCAGCATAAGAATATTCAGTAAGCATTAATAGCTAAAAAAGCCACTTAACACCCAATTCACCCATATAGCTTTGTGTGCTTGATGAGGTTTCTGTATTACCTGAAGCAAAGACAGCAACACCGTGTTTACTCATGGCTTGTACGGTAATGCCAATGTTAGCGGCATTGGAGGCGGCACTGGCACC
>CAJAHC010000116.1 GCA_903939355.1 uncultured Methylococcaceae bacterium
ACAAAAAACAAATTTAACCAGCTTCACCCTAAATACAAATAAAGCCCCCCTAAAGTTCTGCTGTGAGGGATGTTTAAGTATTTACCAACTCTTAAATGAATACCAACCAAATCAACAATAAAGTAAATGAGGATATATAAAAAATGAAAGCATGCGATTCATGTTCTGGCCGAGCTGAAATAGGCAAAAATCATAATAAAGTGCCCGTTCTGCAAAGAACAATTGGTTTGCTTTTTGTTTACCTGCCGATATTGACTTTACCCTTTGTATTTCTTAGTGCTTATCTTACTTACTACCATTTAAAACTAATTGGTGGTGAAAATATTAAAACCTTATCTGACTTTCTCCCTGCTAGAAGCTCACATCGCTATACTCTTAAAAACCAAATCACCATGGATGGTTCATTTAAACTAAGTTTAGCTCAATCAAAACTTTACTGGATACTAAACTGCACTTGGTATTGCCCGGTCAGTGTCGCTCTTTTTGAATGGCATGCTTATTTGGTTAAACTAGTTGAAAACTGGTGGTGTCCGTTTACTCATGAGAAAAAAGAGAGTTACAACAATGCCAAGATAGATAAGTCTTTTTGGCATATCTATCCCGAAGATGCAATTAAATTGGAGCCAGAAGACAGAGATAATGAAATCTGGAATGATTCAAATGATAAATGAAACAGACTTAAGGAAAAGGTAACAAACCACTCCTCAAGAACTTTAGTCTTGATTTATCTTTATGCAAATAGGCCCTTATCTCCTTAAAAATAAGCTGATACTAGCCCCAATGGCTTGTATCAGTGATCGCCCTTTCAGGGAACTGTGTAAACAATTTGGTGCTGGTTTGGCTGTCTCAGAGATGGTGGCATCAAATCCTGCATTACGACATCATAAGCGAACCTTATTAAAAACCAATCATAATGGTGAAAGTGGCCTAAGATCAGTCCAGATATTAGGCACCAATCCAGAACAAATGGCTGATGCAGCAATATTTAATGAGCAGAGTGGTGCACAAATTATTGATATAAATATGGGTTGTCCGGCAAAAAAAGTATGCTCGGTAGCTGCTGGTTCTGCATTATTAAGAGATGAAGTTCTAGTCCAAAAAATACTAGCTGCTGTTGTTAAGGCCGTTGACGTTCCGGTTACTCTAAAAATACGAACCGGCTGGGATTTAAATAGCCGTAATGCCGTTGAAATTGCAAAAATAGCTGAAAATTCAGGAATAGCAGCCTTAACCTTGCATGGTAGAACCCGTGAATGTAAATTCAATGGGGAAGCTGAATATGAAACAATAAAAAAAGTTAAGCAATCCGTCAACATTCCCATAATTGCCAATGGCGATATTGACTCCGCAGAAAAAGCTTACTTTGTTCTTAATAACACGGGTGCTGATGCCATCATGATAGGCCGTGGTGCTCAGGGAAATCCATGGTTATTTACTGAAATAAATTATTATCTTGAAACTGGAAAACACCTTGAAAAACCAACAATATCGGCTATTCAGAGTACACTTTTGAATCATCTCGAACAACTTTATAGTTTCTATGGCAATGTCAGTGGTGTTAGAATAGCCAGAAAACATATAGCTTGGTATTTTAAACATCTTGGTGCTAGCCAGGATACTAAAAGCAACATTAACCAAGCTGATTGTCCTTCCAGGCAAGTTACGCTGATCAACTCAGCTTTTACTCTTTTATCAACAGATAGTGCTATTAATTATGAATACATCTCAAATTAATACTGACATCATTGGGTTTGACAACGAAAAGATTATCCTTTTACCTCTGTCTGTATATGTCAAACAAACTTTAGAACACTATCTTTCTCAATTATCTGAACATGAAACATTTGATATACATTCAATGGTCATTAGTGAAGTTGAAAAACCTTTATTGGAAGTTGCACTTAAGCACTCAGGATACAACCAGACTAAAGCAGCTAAAACTTTAGGATTAAGTCGTAGTACCTTACGCAAAAAACTCAACCATTATGGTATATCTTAAAACTCAGCTTTATTTAATTTCTTATTGCCCCGCCGTACTTCCTTACTTACCCAATTATTTTAAAGGTCTGCATGAACAAAAAAATTACTCGCGCTCTGATAAGCGTTTCTGATAAATCTGGTATTGTCGAATTTTGTCAGGAATTGAGTCAACTGGGCATTGAGATTTTATCTACGGGAGGCACAGCCAGCATACTGGCAGCACACAATATTCCGGTAACGGAAGTTTCTGATTACACAGGATTTCCAGAAATGATGGATGGTCGGGTTAAAACCTTACATCCTAAGGTTCATGGTGGCATTTTAGGTCGAAGAGGCATTGACGATGCAATAATGCTTAAAAATGGAATTAAACCAATTGACATGGTTATCGTTAATCTTTATCCGTTTGAACAAACAATAGCTAACCCCACTTGTGATTTGGAAACAGCTATTGAGAATATCGATATCGGAGGACCTACCATGATCCGTGCTGCAGCTAAAAATCATGCCGATGTTGCCATAATTGTCCATCCAAATGACTATGCTTCGACTATAACTGAATTAAAAAACTCTAATAACTGTCTTTCTGCTCAGACCCGCTTCAAGTTGGCGTTAAAAAGTTTCGAACATACAGCACGTTATGACACAGCTATTGCAACTTACCTGGGCAATATCAACAACAATCAATTCCCAGAAACACTAAACTTACAGTTTTATCTCAGCCAAACTATGCGTTATGGTGAAAACCCTCATCAAAATGCAGCGTTTTATCATGAAAAATCGCCGACTTCAGGTACGATTGCAGCCGCCAAACAACTTCAAGGCAAAGAACTCTCCTACAATAACATTGCCGATGCAGATGCCGCTCTGGAATGCGTAAAATCTTTTAATGATAAAGCGACCTGCGTAATCGTTAAACATGCCAACCCTTGTGGCGTTGCCGAAGCCGATGATATTTTATCGGCTTACGATAAAGCCTATGCAACTGATCCAACCTCAGCATTTGGGGGCATTATCGCTTTTAACCGTGAATTAGATGAAAAAACAGCTAGTGAAATCATCAAACGCCAATTTGTTGAAGTTATTATTGCTCCTTCAATAAGCTCTAATGCGAAAACCGTTCTTACTGAAAAACAAAACATTCGGGTTTTGGAATGTGGAGTATGGAACACTATCAATCAACCGTCTTTCGATTTCAAACGGATTGCTAGTGGCCTTCTTGTTCAAGATAAGGATTTAGGCGAGATTACCTCTTCTGATATCAAAGTTGTCAGTCAACGAGCTCCAACTAAACAAGAATTAGCTGATTTATTATTTGCTTGGAAAGTTGCTAAATTCGTTAAATCCAATGCCATCGTTTATTGCAAAAATGGCCAAACTATTGGTGTAGGCGCAGGGCAAATGAGTCGCGTCTATTCTGCAAAAATTGCTGGTATTAAAGCGGCTGATGAAGGCTTGATTGTAACTGGATCAGCTATGGCTTCAGATGCCTTCTTCCCATTTAGAGATGGCATAGACGCCGCTGCCGAAGCCGGTATTACCGCCATTATTCAACCCGGCGGCTCTATGCGTGATAACGAAGTTATTTCGGCGGCAAATGAACATAATATAGCTATGGTGTTCACTGGGATGCGCCATTTCAGACATTAATTCAGCCGCCACTAAAAATAAGGTATGGGGCGGTTAACTCGCCCTTTTATACACTCAACAAACAAAGTTGCAGCTAAAAATACGAGTATCATTATGAAAATCCTCATTGTCGGTAGCGGTGGTCGTGAACACGCCCTCGCATGGAAAGTAAAGCAATCAGCTAAAGTTAAAAAAGTATTTGTTGCTCCTGGAAATCCTGGTACAGCACTTGAATCATTAGTTGAAAATGTAGCTATTGCTGTTGACGATATTTCCGGATTACTAGCATTTGCCCAAGCAGAACAAATCGATTTAACTATTATTGGCCCTGAGATACCTTTAGTATTGGGTATAGTTGACCGTTTTCAAGAAGCAGGCTTGAAATGTTTTGGCCCCTCTGCTAAAGCTGCACAACTGGAGGGTTCCAAGTCTTATTGCAAAGACTTTATGATCCGTCACAATATTCCAACTGCTAAATACCAATCATTTACTGATAAAGAGCTGGCTATTACTTATATCCGCCAACAAGGCGCACCTATTGTCGTAAAAGCAGATGGCTTAGCCGCTGGCAAAGGTGTTATCGTCGCCCAAACCGAACAAGAAGCCGTCTCTGCAGTTGAAGACATGTTATCAGGCAATATATTCGGTGAAGCAGGTAGTCGAGTTGTAATTGAAGAATTTCTACAAGGTGAAGAAGCCAGCTTTATTGTCATTGCCGATGGCAAACACGCCTTACCGATGGCTACCTCCCAAGATCATAAAGCGCGAGATAATGGTGATAAAGGACCAAATACAGGAGGTATGGGTGCTTATTCTCCTGCGCCCGTCGTTACTCCTGAGATTTATGAGCGCGTCATGCGTAATGTAATCGAACCAACCTTAAAAGGTATGATAACTGATGGTTTACCTTACACCGGCTTTCTTTATGCTGGGCTAATGATTTCACCTGATGGTTCTATTAAAGTCCTAGAATATAACTGCCGCTTTGGTGATCCTGAAACGCAACCGATCATGATGCGAATGAAAAGTGATTTAGTCGAGCTTTGTGAAGCTGCCTTGGCAGGAGTTCTCGATAAAACCAACACCGAATGGGATGATCGAGCTGCATTAGGAGTTGTTCTAGCTGCCGGAGGTTATCCGGATGACTATCAAAAAGGGGATATAATTTCCGGCTTACCTACACATGAACAACAAGGCAGTAAAGTCTTTCATGCCGGTACAAAATCTATTGGCGATAATATCACCACTGCTGGCGGACGGGTTCTATGTGCGTGTGCATTAGGCCATGATATTAAGGAAGCTCAAACTAAAGCCTATGAACTAGCCAGCAATATCCAATGGAATCATATTTATTACCGGACAGACATTGGCTTTAAAGCGATTTAACGCTTTAATCAACTCCCTCACGGTGCAAGATGAGCTCAACAGAAAAAGATTTTTACAGAGTATTAGGCGTTATTGATAGTGCAGAAATGGTGGTCATTAGAGCAGCATATAAAGCACTCATGATGGTTTATCACCCAGATAGATTTGAGGGTGATAAAGAAGAAGCCATAAGAAAAACAAAAGAAATTAATGAAGCCTATGCCGTCTTGATAGATCCAAAAAGACGTGAACAATATGCTACTGAACAACCTGTAACGAAAAATCAATTTGAACCGAATCTAGAAGAAGTTGAGCCAAAAAATACAGTCAATAATGAATTAGAAGCTGGCTGGTTAATTGCAATTGCACTCGTTCAAGGTCTGGATGATTTATATCGAAAGCTCTATGCTCTATCAACAGATCTGGCCTTTACATTTAAACTGGAAATAATAGAAAGCAAACATTTTGATCAAGCAGAATCAATCGCGGATAAATTAGAAGTAGAATTTATTGAAAAATTTTTTGGCAAAAACAAAAATATTCAGCAATTTTCACGCTGGCTACTCAGCCAAGAAAAGCGAGATGCTGCCAAAGAAATTAATAAAATTGTAGCCGTATCAGGAAGCAATATTAACGCCTACGATGTCATTGAAACCATAAAAATAAAATACCAACTTAATTATTTTCAGCCAGAACCTATCAATCAACCTCGTTCTAATTATAAACTGGGCGACATACTTCAAGATAACGGTATTGTCTTTTATGTTGATGAGTCTGGGCGTCATGGCTTGGCAGCACGAGCAGAAGATATGCCGTATAAAGCCACCTGGCATGAGGCTAAACAATTAAATGCAACTCATAAATTGGACTGGCATCTCCCAACCAAAGAAGAGTTACAACTTTTATATGAACACAGAAACTTCGTAGGCGGCTTTTCTAATCACCTCTACTGGAGTTCAACTGAAAGCAATAGCTTTAACGCATGGTTTCAGAATTTTTTTACAGGCCACCAGCTTAATAGTAATAAAAACCTAACTCATCGAGTGCGGACTGTTCGTTCTTTTTGAAAGATATTGTCTCATCAAAAGATAAAAATTTTGGGTAAATGTCATTAACTATTAGGTAGATTTTTCAGGTTAATTCTGTTTATATGAGTTGCAAGACTCCTAGAGCATCGAGATTTGATTGGTCTGATGTTAGTCAAATAATTTCCCAGACAAGTAAATTTAAAGCGAATACTTTTAATTCCCAAATTATGAGTGGTTCAAACCCTAACCCGACAGTTACTGATTTTTAGATATATCTGTCAGGTTAAATTGGGGTGGATAAATCTTTATTTCCAGATGGGGG
>CAJAHC010000117.1 GCA_903939355.1 uncultured Methylococcaceae bacterium
GCCGTCGCTGCTGCTGCCATTCCTGTGCTCATTATTGTTCCTGAGCTTTCTACTGCGGCGGCTGTGATGATTCTGTTTTCACCATTCCAAGTGAATTCCCACGTTCCATCGTTCAGCATGTTGCCGTCGAAGTCATAGGTTGGCGTTGTTGTGGGAGTATCAATTGCCGTGTACTGATTGAGGTTATTGGTAATGTAGTTATTGGTTATAGGCTGACCAGTTTCGGTCGATGTAGATGTAATTCTATTTCCAATCGGGTCGAAATTAAATAGATAGCTGAACGTCGTCTGATTCTGCGCCACCGCACTCGTGACTTCGCTCTTGTCGTTATAACCATACGCAATCGTGTCCGCCTGTGTGAACGCAGTGCCTGACTTGCCCATTGCCGTCCTGCGACCCAAATCATCGTTGGTGTAATCATACTTCGACACCGTGGTTGCGCCATACTTGTTCTCGATGGAAGTCACAAGGTCACGATTGGATTCATAGGACTTGGTGACTGAAATCGATGCAGGATACTGGATGCTGGATACAAGATTAGAATTGGGGAGATACCCATAAGTGAAAGTATCAGCTCCTGAAGTTACAGTGCTAAACCTGCCCAGATTGTCGTAACCATATCCCACAGCATATTCTGTCCCGATGTTCATGCCAGAACTCCTGCCAAGTGTGTCATAGGAACGTGTCAGAATCTTGTCATAAATTCCAGCTATGGCTTCGCCTGTGAGCTGTAATTTATCATTATATGAGAATGTTCTGCTGCCTACGGCATCAGAAACGGTCAATTGCTGTCCTAAACGATTGTATGTGAACCCCACGTCTGGCGTAGTGTCACTATAGTCTATTCCTGTAAGATTTCCTGCCAAGTCGTAAGAATACGAAGAAACTACAGGCTGGAAAGCCTGTGTTACTCTGGCCCAAGTCCTTGTGGAAAGCTTGCCGTCTGCGCTATAGGTGTAGGTTACGCTTTTTCCATCGGCATAGGTTTTTCCTGCGAGAAGGCCAGTTGCATCCTGATAGGTCCATGTTGTCACATCGGAATTTGCAAGACCAGCGTCACGGTAGGTCTTGAGCTGGGTCATACGCCCGTAAGAATCGTAAACATAATCCAGGGGATATGAAGCATCGCCCCTGACTGTCAGAATCTGCCCTCTAGCATTATACGAATAGCTGGTTGCCTTGTTCAGCGCATTCACTACGCTCGCCCTTCTGGCTGTCGCCGCCTCATAGGTGAAGGTTGTCTGCTTGCCTGCCGCATCAGTGACCGATGTGACCTGCCCCTTGTTGTTATAGACAGTGCTTGCACTGCCGGTCCTCGGATCAGTGTCACCAATTTTTCTTCCGATTCCATCGTAAGAAAAATTATATGTGAGATTCGCAGATGTCCTTTGGGACATGAGAAGGCCGTTAATGGTTGTGGAAAGGGAAGAAACTGAGGAATCTGGGGAAGTGACGGCCTGAAAGACCGTCTTACTCGTGCGGTCAAGAGTCGTCGTGGAAACTGTCTCGTTGCCGTTGATGTCAATTGAGATCGTTTTGGAGATGAGAATGCCGGCAGGGGTGCCGGCGATCCCTAATCCTGTGAGCTGTTTCTTCGTGATGCCGGTAGTGACCGCGCCTGAGTCGCCGTAGACTTTAGAAGTAGCCACAGACCACCACTGGCCTGCATCGGAAACAAAGGATGTTTCGGATTCCGAAACCCTGTCAGCCGATGCGAGATCGATCTGTCCGTTGGCGTTGAGGTCGAGGGCTGTGCGGATCTGATTGTTGAAGTCGTCGTAGGCGTAGAGGGTATCTGGATTTCCTGTGGAAGAAACCTTCGTGAGTAGACCTTTGGAGTCGTAGGTATAGGAAGTAACGAGAGTGCCAGTGGAGCCGGGACGTTCTTCGGAAACAGTCCTCCCAAAGGTATCTGTTGTCGTCTTCACATAGCTGGGGCCTTCGGCAACAGCAGTGCAGACCTTTGTCCACTGGGTGCCGCCGCTATTCACCCCGTAGGTGTAATATTTCGCGACAACGGCAGTGCCAGTTACGCTCTTGATTTTCCCATCTGCGTATTTGTCGGTGATTTCAGTGAAACCTCCGGGATGCGTGACGGCGACAGTCCTGCCGCCGTTGGAATATGCATAAGTGGTGGTGAGCCCAGCGGCATCGGTGCGATTGACCCCCCTATTAAACCAACACCAATAACACATAGCTTTTCAAACATATGCCAATGTATCGGCTAATGCGTTGAGAAATTGTGCATTCCCTATTGCAGTCCCTATACTAATTCGCAAATGATTAGGTAATTCATAATTTCCTACGGGCCTTACAATTACTCCCTTATGTAGTAGTGCTTCGTAAATAGGTTGACCCGCTTGCTTTAAATCTAACAACACAAAATTACCTGCCGAAGGAATCCATTCTAGACCCAACTTTAGAAATCCTTCAGTGAGTTGCTGCATACCTTGCACATTCAAAGCAATAGTCTTTTGAAGATGATCGTCATCTGCCAGCGCTGCTTCTGCAGCAACTAAAGCCAACGTATTATTATTAAAGGGTTGTCGCACCCGATTAAGAATATCCGCAAGCTGAGGACTCGACAATCCATACCCAATACGCAAACCAGCCAATCCATATGCCTTAGAGAAAGTACGTGTAATTAAAAGATTGGGGAATTTTTTTAACCAGTCAATTGAATTAATTGATTCGATAGCACTAACAAATTCAAAATAAGCTTCATCCAATACACAAATACAAGTATCCGGCAATGCACCGATGAATGCTTCCAAACTCATTTGACTTAGCAAAGTACCTGTTGGATTATTAGGATTTGCTATAAACACTACACGAGTTTTTTCTGTAACCGCTTGCAACATTGCTTGCAAATCATGACCATAATTTATAGCTGGCACAACAACGGCTTTAGCCCCCAATGCTTGCGTTACGATAGGATAAACTGCAAAAGCATGTTGCGAAAAAACAGCCTCATATTCAGGCATTAAAAATGCCCTTGCCACTAACTCCAATATCTCGTTCGAGCCATTACCAAGTGTTATCTGACTCTCATCTAACTCATATTTCTTAGCTAAAGCTTTTTTTAATTCAAAACCACTACCATCAGGATACAGCGCCAACGTTGGCAAAGCGTCCTGTATAGCCACCATCGCTTTTTTACTGGGCCCCAAAGAGTTCTCATTGGAAGCCAACTTAACAATTTCAGTAAGCCCTAATTCACGTTCTAGCTCTTCAATTGGCTTACCTGGTTTATAGGGAATAAGTCTTTGCACACCAACTACTGCAAGACTGAATATTTTGTCGAAATTATTCATCAGTTTTAAATTGAAATATTTTAATGCTAACGCTACAGGCTTAAATTAAGAAAAAACCAGCTTATAAAATTGCTTTAGGATAAGAGCCTAACAATCTGAACATTTTAACGCTTTCTTTTATCGTTTCTAATGCTTGAGCGACAACTTTATCGTCACTATGGCCATCTATATCAATAAAAAAAAGATAATCCCATAATCCTTGACGTGAAGGTCTGGATTCAATATTAACCATGCCGATACCAAACTTCGCAAAAGGCTCAAGAATTCTATGAAGTGCTCCCGGTTGGTTTCCTGTTGAAACGACCAACGATGTTTTATCATTACCGGTAGGAGAGGGAGACTGTTGCCCAATAATTATAAATCGCGTTGTATTATTAGATTCATCTTCAATATTTTTTTCAATCAGTTCCAAATCATAAACTTCCGCTGCTGCGATACCTGCAATAGCCACGGCTTGCTTATTAATCGATGCCAATCGCGCCGCCTCGGCATTACTGCTGACAGCAGTTAGCTTTACATGCGGCAAATGATTATCTAGCCACTGCCGACATTGCGCCAATGATTGCTGATGAGAAAAAACCTCTTTGATCTCAGCAAGTTCTTTCACATGCCCCATCAAATTTTGATGTACTCTAATTTCAACTTCTCCACACACTTTCAATGGAGATGTTGAAAACCTGTCTAAGGTGTGACTAATAACCCCTTCTGTAGAATTTTCAACAGGTACGACACCGAATTGACAAAAACCAGATTCCACTGCACTAAATATCTCATTTATTGTGACCGCAGGAATTGTTTTAACTGCATGTCCAAAATGTTTAAAAACGGCTTGTTGCGTAAAGGTACCTTCAGGACCTAAAAAAGAAATTTCCATCGGCTTTTCTAGTGCCAAACAGACTGACATTAACTCTCGAAAAAAACGCACTGCGGTTTGATCTGATAATGGCCCCTTATTTAGCTCCATAATACGTCTTAAAACCAATGATTCACGATCTGGACGATAAAATGTACCCTCCTCACCTTGAGCGATTTTTGTTTTAGCAACCTCCATCGCACAAAATGCCCGCTGATTAATCAATTGCAAAATCTGCTCATCGATTGCATCAATTTTATCTCTTAATTCAGAAAGGGGCGTAACTGATGACATTGCGGTTGCTCTGTATTGAAATGGTAGTTTAATGGGTACGTTCAAATTCAGCCATAAAATCGATCAAAGCGAGCACACCAGTTTCCGGCATTGCATTATAAATACTTGCCCTCATACCACCAACTGATCGATGCCCTTTTAACTCAAACAATCCATTTGCTTCCGCTAAATTCAAAAATGACTTATCCAGACTTTCATCTGCTAAAATAAAAGGCACATTCATTCGCGAACGAAATGGTATGGCTACTGGATTTGAATACAATGTCGACTGATCAATGGCTTGATATAATTTACTCGCTTTCGCAATATTACGTATTTCTATTGCCTCTACCCCACCCTGCGTTTTTAACCACTTAAGTATTAATCCAACCAGATACCAATTGTAGGTTGCAGGTGTGTTTAGCATGGATTGATTTTTTGCTTGTTCGGCATAATCAAAAACAGAGGGTGTACCTTTACTCGCATGTCCTATCAAATCATCCCTGACAATAACCACTGTAACGCCTGCAGGACCCATATTTTTTTGAGTTCCAGCATAAATCAAACCATACTGGGCAATATCAATTTTACGTGACAAAATATTGGATGACATATCCGATACAAGCGTCAAACCATTAGCATCTGGACTATTTTGAAACTCAACACCATGAATGGTTTCATTAGAAGTGTAATGTAGATAAGCTGCCTCCTCGTCGAATAGCCAAGTCGATGGATCTGGAATGCTCGTAAAATTGGTATCTTCAGAACTTGCACTCACCAACACATTACAATAATCCCGTGCATCTTTAATGGCTTTTTCAGACCACGCACCGGTGTTAACGTAACAAGCCTTAGTTTTGCCATTCAGAATATTTTGCGGTATAAATGAAAACTGCGCAGATGCGCCACCTTGCAAAAACAACACCTTATAATTTTCAGGAACATTCATTAACCTTCTTAAGTCACTTTCAAGCTCTTGGGCAATAACTGAGAAGTGTTTGCCACGATGACTCATCTCCAGCACCGACATACCAGTACCCTGCCAATCCAACAACTCTTGCTGGGCTTGTTTTAAAACTTCTTCAGGAAATACTGATGGTCCCGCACTAAAATTGTAAACCTTAGACATATCTTTTCTCTTAAGTTAATATTTGTTTTATGTTAATTGGAGGAGCCCAAAAATAACTACCCATGCTATCGAAAACCTGTGAACCTTACTCTTCACCTTGTTCTATTTCAATATCGGATACATCATCCAGGTCAGTTCCTTCTTCCAGAAAATCATCAACATTAACTTCATTTTCATCGTCCTCATCATCTTCGCCAACAAGTCCTTCAATACGATCAACACCAATAACTTTTTCTTTCTTATCCAATCGAATAATGGTTACACCTTGAGTATTTCTTCCGACCACTGAAATCCCATCAACACGTGTACGCACCAAGGTGCCGCCATCGGTGATTAGCATTATCTCGTCATTATCATTAACCAAAACTGCGCCAATAACAGAACCATTACGCTCAGATGTTTGTATCGCGATTAAGCCCTGCCCTCCACGTTTATGGCAAGTAAATTCCGCCAATTTAGTACGTTTACCATAACCATTTTCGGTAATATTGAGAACCGTGCCCTCAGTTGCAATAATCAAGGAAATTATTTTTTGCCCTGCATGCAAACGCATGCCGCGAACCCCGGTTGCAGTCCTACCCATAGAGCGGACATCTGCCTCATTGAAGCATACTGCCTTACCTGTACTGCCAAACAACAAAACATTCTGTTTCCCATCAGTGACGGCAACACCGACTAAAGTATCGCCCTCCCTCAAATCAATAGCAATTTTACCGCTAGCCCGTTGACGCTCGAATTCTTTTAAAGGCGTCTTTTTTACAGTTCCCGCAGAGGTCGCCATAAAAATAAATTTGTTTTCAGTAAATTCGCGAATAGGCAATAACGCATTAATTTTTTCACCCTCAACTAATGGCAATAAATTAACAAAAGGCTTACCTCTTGCAGCACGACTTGCCACGGGTAATTGATATACTTTCAACCAATACACTTTACCTTGAGAGGAAAAACATAAAATAGTATCGTGAGTATTAGCAACTATTAATTTATCAACATAATCAAGTTCTTTAGTTGCAGTTGCCGACTTACCCCGTCCTCCTCGACGCTGCGCTTTGTAATCGCTTAAAGGCTGAGATTTTACATAACCTTCGTGAGACATGGTAACAACCATATCTTCTTCAGTAATCAAATCTTGTTCTGATAAATCCAACTGATTGTGTATTATTTCCGTGCGGCGCTGATCTGAATACTCGTCTTTAATTGCAACCAACTCTTCTCTTATAATCTCCATCAGACGAATATCATCACCCAAAATAATTAGGTATTCATCAATTTGTTCCAACAATTGTTTATATTCATTAACAATCTTATCCTGCTCCAAGCCTGTTAGTCGATGTAGTCGCAAATCAAGAATTGCTTGGGCTTGAGTTTCAGATAATCGATAAATACCATCTAAAATACCAAATTCTTCCGGCAATTCCTCTGGCCTAGATCTAGAGGCATCAGCACGTTCCAACAATGTAGAAACAAGTCCAGCCTCCCAAGTTCTTGCTAACAAACCTACTTTAGCCTCTTCCCTATTACTGGATGTTTTGATCATTTCGATCATCTCATCGATATTAGCTAGAGCTATCGCAAGACCTTCTAAAATATGGGCTCTTTCACGAGCACGACGTAAATTATAAATCGTCCTGCGGGTAACAATCTCTCGCCGATGATTAATAAACGCACTAATAATTTCCAGTAGGCTCATACAATGGGGTCGACCATCCAGTAATGCGACCATGTTTATGCCAAAAACCGTTTGAAATTGTGTCTGCTTATAAAGATTGTTTAGCACAACCTCAGGCACTTCGCCACGTCGCAATTCAATAACCATGCGCATGCCATCTTTATCTGACTCATCCCGCAACCCTGAGATACCCTCCAGCTTGCCTTCTTTTACTAATTCAGCAATTTTCTCCAGCAACCGTGCTTTATTGACCTGATAAGGTAGTTCTGTAGTAATAATTGCTTGTCGACTACTATCGCCAATAGGCTCAAAATGACAACGCGCACGTAAATAAATCTTCCCTCTACCTGTCGTATAAGCGCTATAAATACCTGCAGCACCATTAATAAAAGCAGCCGTTGGAAAATCAGGTCCCGGGATATGCTCCATTAAATCCAAAACAGTTAATTCCGGATTATCAATAATGGCCAAGCAAGCACTAACGACTTCAGACATATTGTGAGGTGGAATATTGGTAGCCATACCCACAGCAATACCTGAAGAGCCATTCACCAATAAGTTTGGCACTCGGGTTGGCAATACTTCAGGCTGTATCTCAGACTCGTCATAGTTAGGAATAAAATTAACCGTTTCTTTATCAAGGTCTGCCAATAACTCGTGAGCAATTTTTGCCATACGCACTTCGGTATAACGCATTGCAGCGGGCGGATCACCATCAACTGAACCGAAATTACCTTGACCATCAACCAGCATATAACGCATGGAAAAAGGTTGCGCCATTCTAACCATGGTGTCATAAACGGCAGTATCGCCATGTGGATGATATTTACCAATGACATCACCGACAATACGGGCTGATTTTTTATAGGGTTTATTCCAATCGTTCCCTAACTCGCTCATCGCGTACAAAACTCGACGATGTACTGGCTTCAGGCCATCTCTAACATCGGGGAGAGCCCGACCGACAATAACGCTCATCGCATAATCAAGGTACGATTGCTTCATCTCATCTTCGAGATTGACTGGAATAATTTCTTTAGCGAAGTTTGACATTGATCCCTATATAAACTGTTTATCGATAACCATGCATCGATATGGTTTTTTTTAACTTAAAAAATCGCAGCATTTCCAATTCCATTCGTTAAGTGCGAATACGTAACTTTACATAACTCCACAATTATACCAAATAGTCAGTAGTGAGTCGAAAGTGTTGATGCTTTAATATTTAAGCAAAAACTTCTGTCAAAAAGTTTTCCATGGCAAGCCATGATCGCCTGTCAGCATCCGCCTGATAGGCCATTCCAAAATCAGGACTATTAGCCTGTGGATTGGTAAATGCATGTAACGTATTGCCAAACGTGTGCAATTGCCAATCTGCGCCCGCTGATGTCATCTCCTGCTCAAAAGCAAGCACTTGATCAACAGGAACTAAAGGATCATCATGGCCATGCAAAGCCAAGATTTTTGCTTTAATGATATTGCTCTGAGTATTGTCCGGCTTACCTAACAAACCATGAAAACTGACAACTCCTTTTAATTCAACACCTGTTCTGGCCAAATCAAGCGCGCACAAGCCCCCAAAACAAAAACCTATAGCAGCTATTTTACTATCATCAACCCAAGGCATTAATTTAACGGCATAAAGAGCAGCCTGCATACGTTTTTGCAGCATTTGTCGATTATTCATAAAAGGCAGCATAAGCGTTTCATTTTCTTCGGGACTTGATCCGATAATATTTTTACCATACATATCTACTGCAAAACCAACATAACCCAACGCGGCTAGTTTTTTAGCTTTTTCAGCAACAAAATCATCTCTTCCAGCCCAAGTATGATTAATTAATACAGCTGGTCTTCGTCCCTGCAAAGCGTCGTCAAAAGCGAAATAAGCCTCCAGTAACACATCACCATCCAGATATGCTACTGTGTTAGATATTACCGACATAATTCCACCTGATTAATTAATCTTTAATGATGCGACCTGTTTTCTGTAGCATAGCCAGAAAGCCTAATGAAGCGGCCTCCACCATATCTAAGACACGCTCAAAACCATATTTACCACCATAATATGGATCTGGAACTTCTTTCACGCCTAATTGCGGGGCGTATTCGAGTAAATAACTAATTTTTTCGGCGTACTTTTGGGGGCAGGCACTAATTAGAGCCTCATAATTATCATCATCCATTGCTAACAAGTAATCATAATCCTCAAAATCAGCCATAATTACCTTACGTGCGCGCAAATGAGTTAACTCCACACCTCGTTCTGAGGCGGCATTCTGCGCCCTTAAATCTGGAGACTCTCCAACATGATGAGCATGTGTACCTGCCGAATCGATAATAAAATTATCTTCTAAATTTTGTTCCTTCAGCAACTTTGTAAATACACCTTCTGCGGAAGGTGAACGACAAATATTACCCATACAAACAAAAAGAACTTTTATTTTTTCCATTTCCGTACACATTTAAAAAATGACATTAGGGAGGAACATAAACAACAAATATTACTTATCACGCACCCTGTTCAATTAACTTTAGCTATAAGCACAATTTTTAACCCCTCAAGCGAAAACTATTACTGGTCAGTACATCATGCAAATGGGTGTTCCAAAATAATGGTTTCATCCCTGTCTGGTCCCGTTGAAACAATCGTTACCTTAACACCAACCAGCTCTTCAATTCGTTTAATATAGGCTTTAGCATTATCAGGCAACTCATTATAATCAATTACACCAGCAGTTTTTTGAGTCCAACCCGGCATTTCTTCAATAATTGCTTGACATTGCTCGTATTGATCTGCGCCTAAAGGTGCTGTTTCTGTCACTTCACCATTTAGTCTATAAGCAGTGCAGATACCAATTTTTTCGAGTCCATCCAAAACATCCAATTTAGTTAAACAAATCCCACTTAAACTATTCAATTTCGCTGACTTACGCATAGCTACTGCATCAAACCACCCCGTACGTCGCTTACGTCCAGTTGTAGCGCCAAACTCATGACCTTTTGTACCTAAGTAATCACCATTTTCATCATCTAATTCAGAGGGGAACGGGCCATTACCCACTCGAGTTGAATAAGCCTTGGTTATTCCCAAAACATAATCAAGGTCAAGAGGACCTATACCACTTCCTGTTGCTGCACCGCCTGCTGTTGTGCTTGATGAGGTAACGTAGGGGAAAGTTCCATGATCAATGTCTAATAATGCGCCTTGAGCTCCTTCAAATAAAAGATTTTTACCTTGCGCCTGGTATTTATAAAGCTCCTCACTAACATCGGCTAACATAGGCTTTATTTGCTCTCCCAACCTGAGCGCCTCATCTAAAGTTTGCTCATAGTTAACAGCATCAGCCTTATAATAATTTGTCAGCATAAAATTATGGTACTCAACTAACTCCTTTAGTTTTTCAGCGAACGTCTCAGTATTCAATAAATCGCCAGCACGAAGCCCTCTACGACCAACTTTATCTTCATAAGCAGGACCAATCCCACGTCCAGTTGTTCCAATAGCCTTACCGCCTCGTGCCCTTTCCCGCGCCTGATCTATGGCGACATGAACGGGCAGAATTAGAGCACAAGCCTCACTGATTAATAATCGATTTCTCACAGAAATCCCTGCTTTTTCGAGGAACTCAATTTCCTCCATCAAAGCATTGGGTGATAAAACCACACCATTACCAATCATACACAATACATTTTCCCTTAGTATCCCAGAAGGAATAAGGTGCAATACTGTTTTTTCGCCTTGAATTACAAGCGTATGGCCCGCATTATGACCACCCTGAAAACGAACTACCGCTTCTACCTGATCTGTTAACAGATCAACCAACTTACCTTTCCCTTCGTCACCCCATTGGGTACCGATGATAACGACATTTTTTCCCATAATTATTCCAGACCTAAGCTAAAGGTCTAACGACCCAAATTTGATTATCTTGCTCTAAAATAGAAGTACACCCTAATTCTTTTGCACTTCCGGTTTGACCAGGTAATTGCTGAACAACAGCTTGTTGATTAGCACGCAACTCTCTGATTTTTTCGTTTAACTGAACATCCTCTGAATACGGCGCAAAAATAATCTTCCTTTGCTTTACTTGGCAGTATTGTTTACTTAATGATGACAGTAATTTCAAGTCCGCACTAAAACCGGTTGCCGGACGTGCACGCCCAAACACTGCACCAATGTTATCATATCGACCGCCTCTGGCAATTTCCCTACCTATTGATGGCACAAAAGCAGCAAAAACGATACCTGTATGATAATGATAGCCGCGCAATTCGGCCAAATCGAAACTAATAGGCATAAAAGGAAAACTCACCACCAATTTTTCCGCTATAGACTCTAAATCTGCCAGAGCTTCCTTTACTTCATTATTAGCCTTCAAAAAAACTGTTCGCGCCTTATCAAGGACATCTTTACCCCCATTCAACTCCGGCAACTTCAGCAGCATAGCCTTAAGATCAGCATTTATTGCATAACTGTCCATCAATCCCTGCAGCTCAGGCCTTGCTTTTCGTTGCAATACTCCAAATAGCTCACTTTCCTGAAGTTCAGTTAATCCCGCCTGTCTAGATAAAGCTCGATAAATGCCAACATGTCCTAAATCCAAATGAATGTTTTGCAGCCCTGTTAAGGCTAACATTTCCAACATCAAACGAATAACTTCAACGTCACTTTCTTTCCCTGCGTGCCCATATAATTCAGCGCCAATTTGCATAGGACTACGTGTTTTATGAAGCGGATCACTACGGGCGTTTAATATTGTTCCTACATAACACAACCGAGTAGGCCATTCATACTTAAGATTATGAGCGTCTATTCTGGCAACTTGAGGCGTCATATCTGCTCTTACTCCAAGCATTTCACCACTAACCTGATCAGTTAATTTAAAGGTTTGTAAATCAAGATCATGCCCTGAACCTGTCATCAATGAATCCAGAAAATCAATCAAAGGCGGAATAACCAAATCATAGCCCCAACAAGCAAACATCTCCAATAGCTTGCTACGTAAGCCTTCCAGATACTTAGCATCTTCAGGCAATATTTCTTCTATTCCTTCCGGCAAAATCCAGGAATTTTTTTGTTGCATGTTTTGTATGTCCACTCAAACAAAACGCCCCGCGAAGCGGAGCGTTTTTTTATTTCAATAAAAAATTGAGTCAACTTATCTCGATATTTTCAACTGTAATCATCAGGATAAGTTGCTCTCGGAATAAGCGCCTGCATTTTGCCAATCCCTAAATACATATTCCAACCTATTTTTGCTTATTAAAGTACTGAAAAAAGTCTGAAGCAGGATCTATAACCATCATGCTTGAACTTGTAAATGTCTTTTTATAAGCGTTTAAGCTGCGATAAAAAGTGAAGAACTCAGTATCTGCCCCATAAGCCTTAGCATAGATATCCGCAGATGTAGCGTCGCCCTCACCACGAAGTTTTTCAGCATCACGAAATGCATTAGCCAACGTAACAACTCGTTGCCTATCAGCATCAGCACGGATTCTTTCCGCGGCTTCTGCACCTTGCGAACGAAACTCACGTGCTACGCGCTCACGCTCGGCTTCCATTCTACGAAATACTGAGCTACTTACTTCTGGGGGTAAGTCAATGCGCATCACCTGAACATCAACGATCTCCATACCCAACTCAGCCGCAACCGCCTTGGAATTATTGGTCAAAATCTCACGTATAGCACTACGATCAGTTGAAATAAGTTGCTTAATATTACGCTTACTAAACTCACTTCGAAAAGCATCCTTAATAATTTGATCCAGCCGTAAATTAGCCTGATCAATATCGCCGGCAACTGAAGTATAAAAAGTACTTACATTTGCAATACGCCATTTAACAAATGAATCAACAATAACGTTCTTTTTTTCAGCGGTTAAGAAACGCTCAGGCTTTGCATCCATTGTCTGAATACGCGCATCAAATTTCTTTATATTATTGATGAAGGGTAATTTAAAATGCAATCCAGGTGCATAGTCGTTTTTTACGATCTCACCTAAACGAAATTTAATCGCTTTTTCTGTTTGACTGACAGAAAAAACGGACATCATACCTACCAATAACAATGCTGCCAAACCTACTAAAATCTTATTCTGTATCATTAGCGTCCCCTCGCCTCACGGCTACGAATTGACGTACGTTCAACAGCTTGTTCTTGCACTGCAACTGGTTGCGCCTGCTGTTGTACTTGCGACTGATCTACGACGCTTGTTTGTGCGCTCATAGAGGGTAATTGCAATGAAGATTGATGTTGCGTCATCATTTTATCCAAAGGTAAATAAAGCAAATTGTTACCGGCCTTAACATCGACCAACACTTTATTTGTTTCAGACAACACTGCCTCCATTGATTCGATATACAATCGTTTTCGAGTCACATCCGGAGCCTTAACATACTCAACCAATAACTTGGAAAAGCGAGTGGTTTCACCTTGCGCCTGAGCAATTACCTGCTCTTTATAACCTTCGGCTTCCTGAATCTTTCTAGCAGCAGCCCCTCGGGCTTTAGGCACAACGTCATTCGAGTAAGCTTCAGCTTCATTAATTAAACGCTGTTCATCTTCTCGAGCCTTGATTGCATCTTCAAATGAATTCTGAACTTGCTCTGGTGGCTGAGCATCCTGTAAATTAACACTAGTCACTTGAATGCCCGACTTATAACTATCCATAACATCTTGGATTTCTTTTTTAATCAACGTAACAATTTCACTACGACCTTGAGTTAAAACAAAGTCCATAGTACTACTACCAACAACACCACGTAAGGCACTTTCCGTAACTTGCTTTAAGGTTAGCGCGGGATTTACAACATTAAAATTAAATTCCTTCGCATCTTTAACTTGATACTGCACAGCCAAACGAACATCCACATAGTTTTCATCTTTCGTTAACATCAACGCTTCTTTAGGTACTGACCCTTCAGCCTGCGCACTGCCACCACTGCGATAACCAACTTCAATAAAACGCTGTTGTTTCACATTGACAATTTCAACACGCTCAACGGGAGCGGGTAAATGCCAATTCAAACCAGATTGGGTAGTGCCAATATATTTACCAAATCGAGTCTCAACACCATGATTCCCCTCATCAACAATATAAAACCCACTTAACCCCCACAATACCACTGCACCTCCAGCAAGAAAACCTAAGCTTTTAATTGAATAACTGGGAGAAAAATTTTTAGGAGAACCTTCATTATCCCCATTGCCCCCGTTACCACCAGCAAAGAACTTAGCTAACTTTTCCTGTAATGAGCGTATTGCTTCATCTAAATCGGGTGGCCCTTTCTTGTCACCTCGACCACTCCAAGGGTCTTTTTTATCGCCGCCAGGCTCATTCCACGACATACTTATACTCCATTAATTGAATTTCTTAATATTTATCCCAAAGGATGTTTATATTGCCATTCTATCGTAAATCTTTTAAAAAGTGAAAATGCAACCCTCAAACATCAACTCATGATGAGTTTACTTTTCTCACAATTACTAGGTAATATCTTCAGTTTTTACATCTTTTAACAACGCCAAATGCTTTACATCAATTTCAATAACTAATTCATTAGCACCGAAGTCATCAATATGCTCGTCAATTATTTTTGCGCAAGTAAATAATTTAGCCCTAACATAGCCTTGATGAGGCTCTAAAAAACAACGCCTTTTAACTTTAGTAACGGAAAAAAGCTCTGCTAGTACTTGATAAAGTAGATCAATACCAACTCCGGTTTCTGCAGATAACCAAACTCGAACCGGATTTCCAAATTCATCCCTATCAATCCTGGGCTCAATGTTATCCATTAAGTCAATCTTATTGAAAACTTCTATCTGTCTAACCTTATCCGCACCTATATCTTCCAGAACTCGATTCACTTGAACAATAATCTCATTCCTATCATCACCGTAAGCATCAATAACATGAAGTAATAGATCAGCTTCACTAGCTTCTTGCAATGTAGATTTAAATGCCGCAACTAACTCATGGGGTAAATGACGAATAAAACCTACTGTATCAGCAAGCACAACTTCACTATTATTAGGTAGCTGACAATTACGTAATGTTGGATCTAAGGTGGCAAACAACTGATCTGCCGTGTAAATATCAGCGCCTGTAAGCGCATTAAACAGGGTAGATTTACCAGCATTGGTATAACCAACTAAAGACACAGATGCAACTTCGGCTTTTTTTCGTTTACTACGACCTTGAAATCTTTGCTTATCAACCTTATCCAAACGCTGTTGAATTTGCTTAATCCGCAAGCTTAAAAGTCGTCTATCAGTTTCTAACTGAGTTTCACCGGGGCCACGTAAGCCAATACCACCTTTTTGACGCTCCAAATGAGTCCAGCCTCTAACCAACCGAGTTGACAAGTGCTTTAATTGCGCCAACTCAACTTGTAATTTCCCCTCAAATGATTGTGCACGCTGGGCAAATATATCGAGAATCAAGCCATTTCTATCAACTACTCGAACACCCAAGGCGCCTTCAAGGTTTCGCTCTTGACTGGGTGCTAAAGAATGATTAAATAAAACGACATCAGCCTCATAGGCTTCAACTGCTGCCTTAAGCTCTTCAAGCTTACCTTTGCCAACAAAATATTTTGGATCTGGGCGTTTACGACTGCCAGTAACAACAAAAACAGGATCAGTTCCAGCCGATTTAGCCAGTTCTTTTAACTCCAAAAGATCTTCCTGTCCAGCGCGAAAAGTTAAATGAACAAGAACGGCTCGCTCACCTGAATCAGGACGATCAAACAATAAAATACCCCATCATTGTGTCTATAAAAATACTAGTTTGTTCACGCCAAGTCTTCATTCACTAATAACTTCTTCTTCATGTGTCATTTTCACTGCCTTACTAGGCACTATAGTTGATATGGCATGTTTATACACCATCTGACTAATAGTATTTTTTAGCATGATGACATACTGATCAAATGAATCTACTTTTCCTTGTAACTTAATACCGTTAACAAGAAAAATTGATACTGGAGTATGATCCTTCCTAAGTGAGTTTAGAAAGTTATCCTGCAAATTCTGGCCTTTTGACATCCGACGACTCCTTATTGTTTATTTTAATAGCACTTAACATAACTGCAATTACTGTAAATACAAGCTCATGCTCTCTATATGTATATTTCTTCAGTTTCATTCTATCAGATACGACCTGAGTCAGACCTATTTTATTGCACATGTTCGTAATTTAACGATTAAAGACCGATAATCTTTTTCACTCAACGCATCACTTAAAATAAGCAGTGTTTTTTTATGATCAGACAGCCAAAATCGATGCTGAATCTGATCCTGATATTTAATATGTAACACTAACCCTAGTGTGGTAAGGATAACAGATGCATCTGGAAACACAGTTACAACCTCTACAGTTAATGTAGTCGCGTCAATTGCATCTA
>CAJAHC010000118.1 GCA_903939355.1 uncultured Methylococcaceae bacterium
AACCGTGATTATAAAAACCAATAGCCAACGAGTAGCTGCTAATAAGCTACGTACAGATTTGCTGAAATGTTTTGATGGATAATAAAGCAAAAAGGCATAAGCACTTGCGATGAAAATACAAAGCAACAACCACCAAGCGGAGTGTTCAGAAAAATGGATTGTGGTAGGCAACATGCTGTTCATAAACGCATGCTAATTTACATTTTTTTATGGATTTGCGTGTGATACTATCTCGACATGCCGCCACAAACAGCAATCGTTTGACCGCTGATATAACTTCCCATATCGGATGCTAAAAATAAGGCAACATTTGCGACGTCGCTTGTTTCTCCCATTCTTTGCAATGGAATTGTTTTACTCCAAGCCGCTACCGTTTCGGGCGCCAAGTCATCGGTCATTTCTGTTTTGATAAATCCTGGAGCGATTGCATTACACCTAATATTTCTAGAACCTAACTCTTGCGCAATAGATTTAGTAAAGCCAATGATACCTGCTTTGGAAGCAGCGTAATTTGCTTGACCTGGATTGCCTTGTAAACCAACGATAGAAGTCATATTAATAAAAACGCCGCTTCTTTGGCGCATCATTACTTTACTAGCAGCTTTGGTAACATTAAATATGGACTTTAAATTGACGGTCATTACTTCGTCCCATTGTGCTTCGGTCATGCGCATTAATAAACCATCTTTGGTAATGCCTGCATTGTTTACCACAATATCAACCGTACCAAAATCGGCAACGATATCATTTATTAATTGTTCTGCTGCATTAAAATCGGAAGCATCGGAACGATATCCTTTTACATTTGCGCCAGTAGCAGAAAGCTCTTTGGCAAAGGCTTCGCCTTTTTCTACAGATGATAAATAGGTAAAGGCTACATTGGCTCCTTGAGCCGCAAAAAGTTCAGCAATTTTTTTACCGATCCCTTTTGATGCGCCTGTAATTAGTGCAGTTTTACCAGCTAATAAATTCATTTACAATATTATTTAATCAAAAGTACTATTTGTAACCTTAAATGTCTAGAGCAAATATACAATAAAATGTTACCTATAACATGAAAATGTTATATCTTTTATTAAAGCAAAAAAAATGGCTTCAGTAATACTGAAGCCAATAAATTAAGCTAATTTATTTTAAAAGACCTGCCTTTTGCAATTCTTCTTTCATGGCTACTCCAATTGTTGCCGGAGATTCCACTACTCTAATGCCACATTCGCGCATGATTTTCATTTTTGCTGCAGCAGTATCGTCTGCTCCACCTACAATGGCACCCGCATGACCCATTCTTCTTCCTGCTGGTGCGGTTTGTCCTGCAATAAAACCAACTACTGGTTTTGTACCATGGTCTTTAATCCATAAGGCAGCTTCTGCTTCCATTCCACCGCCAATTTCGCCAATCATAATAATACCATCGGTGTCGGGGTCGTTCATTAATAACTCAACGGCTTCTTTGGTTGTAGTGCCAATGATTGGATCACCACCAATACCAATTGCAGTTGATTGACCTAAACCTAATCTGGTAATTTGATCAACCGCTTCGTAAGTTAAAGTTCCAGATTTAGAAACAATACCTACTCTACCTGGTTGAAAAATAAAACCTGGCATGATGCCCACTTTGGCTTCGCCTTCAACACCACCGGCTTCAGCGCAGAACACTTGGTCGTCACCGGCTGCATCGCCAGCGAGTTTGATCAACTCAGTGGAGCAGATTC
>CAJAHC010000119.1 GCA_903939355.1 uncultured Methylococcaceae bacterium
GCCCTACTGTCAATAGAACTTTTGATTCTTATTGATTCAGTGGTGCCCAAAGTTCTATAGAGTATTGATCTGTATTACCTTATTTTACTGACTTCTTAGTTATGAAAATAAAAATATACCCCCATTTATACCCCCATATAATCAAAGTAACCCCCCTCATTTACGATCTAATTAATAAAAAAGGCCAGTATCAAACCAGCCTCCTAGTGCCATAAAGCAATACATTCATCAATCACCATTTTTTATGGCCGACCCTTGCTTAACCTCTGACACAAATAAATATGTAAATTAACCTCTTAGAGTAATACTTACAAGTGTTAGTTAATAGTTAAATTAGCTTTTCTTTACACGGTGTAATGCGGTCTGAAAGGGTTTAGGTAATGTGTAAATTATTGTATACATTATTTACATCATCTCCTTAACGCATAATTCAACTAGACTTGTTAATGCAGATTGCACTGTGGTTTGTATTCACTTAGCTAAACCCTCTGTTGCATATGAATAATAGGTGACTATCCGGCTTTCTATTATCCGATCAGTGCAATCTGCAACCTTTATTAGCGCCTATCCTGACCATCTAACAAAATCATATTAGTTGAGGAAGTATTAAGCCGTTCCTGACGCATTTGTTCCTGAGCATTAATGTTAGCGGTATAGTCAGCTTGCCTTTGTTCCTGAGCCTGACGCTGTTGCGAGAACAGTTGCTGCTGCATAATCTGAGTCTGTTGCTCCATTTGATCGTCACAAGCAAGTGCAGTTGAACTAAGTAACAGTAAAGCGATAAATGTTTTCATGAGTTTTCCTAAATATTAAGTACGCCTTGGGATAAAATCCGGTAACCATAACGACCACCGGAACAGGTACATCTAGAATAGTTGACTATGTATTATCGGTGCAGGACTGCACTGCTGTTGCTAAGTCGATAGAAGCCAGTGCAAGCCATCTAAGGTTGCTATCCTGATTAACGCTACTAATATTGTGTCCACCCAAAATCGAGCCGTAGGCGTGACATATCTTCCCAAAAGCTAAATGAATTTCGTTGTTGATGAGTTGCTCTGACTGAGCAAAAGGTATGTTCATAGTAATATCCTGTTGTTAGATTAAAACCTGACACCAAGAGATCAAACATGGTGCCAGACTGAGTAAGGTTGATCTACCGGAACAACAGAACCGGCCAGTCTTGCGACTGCCTCACCCAGCCCGACATAATGAAGTGCTAAAGTGATACGCATAAAAAAACCGCAGTAAGCGGCTAATGCGCTGTTGTATTCCGAGAGATCAAGCTCGACCTCCAATGTTGAAGGTAGTTCATTGTGGGATAAGCAATCCTAACTGTCAACCCTTGGGGTTATGTGGGGGTCATTCGCAAATACCATTGACCTAAAGCTGTGGCTTATATTCAATAGCTAAACCCTCTGTTGCGTGAGAATAATAGGTGAGTTAGTAAGGTTTATGTGCCATCGCCATGACCTCCCTATAATATTGAGATCATGGCCTAAAATATAAGCGGGTGAGTGTCAAGCCGAAATCGTAGCGCTTTGAAGAGAATTGCGTCTAGCGGCAAAAACGCTGACGATTAGCCCCATGCCCAGTAGTATCAAGATTTGTGGCTCTGGTACATTATTACCCGGAGGCCCATCTTCAGCATCATGGCTAAAGGGGGCAAAACTATTTGCACTAAATAATGTACCGGTTGTAGGATCGACTCGGTATAAATCAAAATGTAAAAGGGTATTTGCCGTTAATTCGGTAACATTAAATTCAAACATTTTCCAAAATGCCCCTGTTCCAGCTACAGGAATAACGCCAATATTACCGGTATCAGTCACATCATAGGGATTTGATGCTTGGGCTGAATTAAAGTTAAAACCAAACTCCGTGTAATACGTATCATAAATTCCGTGAGTTGGTAGCGAATCAGGCCGACCAAGGGTATCAAGCGGTGGCGTACCAAAAACCATGTCGCCGGTCACATCAAATACTGTGCCATTCAGTGTGAAACTACCATAATCACCGCCGGCACCTACCGTCA
>CAJAHC010000120.1 GCA_903939355.1 uncultured Methylococcaceae bacterium
CGATTTTGGTACGATAGATGGTATTGCAACGGTAGCTGAAGCTTTAAAAAAGATGAAAACCCTTAAAACGGCGGTTCTTATTGTTAATAAACGTAATGAACATGATGAGTATGGTATGGTTACCTCCGCAGATATAGCTCGGCATGTATTAGCTAAAGACCGTGCGCCTGATCGGGTTAACGTCTATGAGATTATGAGTAAGCCAATAATTTCAGTGCATCCCGATATGGATATACGCTATTGTTCGAGGCTTTTTGCTAATTATAATTTGGTAAGAGCGCCTGTTCTTGAAAATAATAAAATTATCGGTATGGTTAGTCCCAATTCATTAGTATTGGATGGGCTATACAAAACGTTTCAATAAATAGCATCCTATCGAAAATAGCAGTACAATTTGCACCAGCAGAGTAAAGATATTGAACTAGATGAAGTTCCGGTTATCAATGTTGTAGTTCTGTGTTAACCGTAAGTTTTTATTTTTAGGAGTTTTTCAAAATGGCAACAGGCACTGTAAAGTGGTTCAACAACACTAAAGGTTTTGGTTTTATAGCACCTTCTGATGGCGGTGAAGACGTTTTCGTTCATCATTCTGTAATCCAAGGAGATGGCTTTAAAACGCTCACTGAAGGCCAAACCGTGTCTTTTGACATCGAAACTGGTCCAAAAGGCTTAACTGCAGTTAATGTTTACCCAAAGTAAGCAATTATTAAGTTAGCATAAAAAACTCTTGCCGATGCAAGAGTTTTTTTTTGCTCAATTTTATGTAGTGTAAAATTAAGCTACTATTTTAAGGGTCGGCCTTTGGCGTCTTTATTAATATTGCCTGTGAACAATAAAATAGCCTCAACAAAGCCCCATAAAGCTCCATATCCAACTGTTGCAGCAGTTAGTGCGAGTTGGGCAATGCCTAACCAATAAAAACCTAGATAGAATCTGTGCATTCCAGTAAAGCCTAAAAACAAGGCTAATGCTCCTGCAACATACTTATATTTGACGGCTTTTGGTGGAACTAAGCAAGCACCTACTAAATTAATTTTACGAGCTATCGTACCTTCTGCTTCAAAGTTAACTTCATCTGCTTTTTCTGGTGGTACTTGGGCTATCCAATCATTCAAATGAAACGTGTACGAATTTTCTTCGCTTTTTATTAACCCGTTTTTGTTATCGGGGTCATAACTTTCAATATATCCAATCATTTATTTACCTTAAACTTCGACTAATAATTTTTATAATGGGCAGTATGAATGATAACACTTAGCTTTTTAAAATCAATTCTGGAGAAGTTTCAATGTCATATTTTATAATCACCAGTTTATGAGCGGAGTAACTATAATTACAACGTAAGGAGAAAATTATAGGAAAAAAAGAGTCTAAAAAAGTCGTTGTGATAAACTGCTAATTGAAAATTAATTACATGAGAATGAAATGGCTGAAACTGTAGATGAATTAACGGTAACCTATGAAGATGGCGGTGTTGAGACCGTTAAAGAATTAGATAAAAAGGTTCTGACAAAAGGTGCGTGGGCTACGATCATGTATCGTTATCAAGACTGGAATCGTGCAAAAGAAGAGTACGGTCCGGATAAATATACTATTCGCCGCTATCAAAAACGTAATGGTGAATATCAACAAAAATCAAAATTCAATATATCTAGCAAAGATCAAGCTAAAAGCATTATTGAAGCATTAGAAGAGTGGATAGGGAAGGAAGATTAAAAAGTAATTATAGATTTTATCACCTTTATCTATGGTTCTTTTGTTGAGGCACTATTTAAAATATTGGACGCCTAATTATTGATGATTGTTAGTTGGTAACCAAATTTTAGGCGCATTAAGAAATATGATGCGTGTTGGCAATATAAAAAAGTCGTTTTTGATGTGTATATTCACAGTAACGAGGAGAATCATTTATGCCGGCTCAAAGCGGATTTTTCATTCAATTTTTAAAGTTGGCTGGCCCTTTTTGGAGTTCAGAAAACAAGGTTGTTATTCGTCTGCAAACTTTGGCTCTAATAGCTCTGACTGTCATGCAGATGGGTCTTGCTGTTATTGTTACGGAATGGAGTGCTGTTTTATTTGATGCGCTTGAGCAACATTCTATGGTGGATTTATTCAAACAGATTGGCTATCTTGTTTTGATATTTTTGGCCAGTATGGCAGTCACAGTCATGCACCTAAAAATGAAGAGGCATTTGCAAATTGGTTGGCGATCATGGTTGACAGATCGAGTTATCGGTCAATGGATGAATAATGGCCGTCATTACTTAGTCACTCATATACAGACAGTTGAGCATGATAACCCAGATGGAAGAATAGCTGAGGATATTCGTATTGCAACGGATGAAGCGATTGCACTCTGCCATATGTTATTTTATAGTTTATTGTTACTTATCAGTTTCACTAAGATACTTTGGGATCTTTCCGGCACTATTGTTCTTGATTTAGTTGTGTTTGAATTGCCCATTTATGGTTATTTAGTCTGGATGGCAATAGCCTATTCAGCGCTAGCATCGGTATTGGGCTGGTGGGCTGGACGACCGTTGACCTTGACAACAAATGCGATGCAAACAGTTGAGGCCAATTTTAGGTTCGGCTTAGTGAAGGCGAGGGAAAATTCGCAAGCAATTGCCATGATTCATGGGGAAGTTAATGAAAAGAAGCGTTTCTTTACTTTTTTTCAAGATATTGCCCGTATGTATGATCGTCAAACTAATGCTTGGGCAAATATTCTGCTATTCAACTCAGGGTATGGTGTCATGTCAATGGCATTCCCCATCTTAATTGCCGCTCCACGCTATATTCTTGGCAGCATTACGTTAGGTGCCTTGATGCAATCTGTGCAAGCATTTCAGCAAATGTCAGCAGCATTGTCTTGGCCGGTCAATAATATGGCTGGAATTGCTCAATGGCGCGCATCGGTTGAACGTGTTTTGGGGTTAGTGAAGGCCTTGGAAGATTTGGAGGCAGAAATCGCCCGTCCCGATCCGCAACGAATCCTGATGAAAAAAAATAGCGACTCTGTCTTGCGCTTTGAGGATCTTTGTATTTCCCAACTCGATGGAAAAGTCATGATATGTGGTTTGAATGACGAAATCAGGCTGGGCGAACGGATCTTGATCTCTGGAAATGCCTTTATAGCAGCCAGGCTTTTTAAAGCAATTGCCAGTCTTTGGCCATGGGGCCGTGGAAGTATTGATTTGCCGGATAATGAACTTATGTTTTTTATGCCGCCACGCCCATTTCTGCCAGATGGCGTATTGCGTCATGCAATTTGTTATCCATCGCAACCTGAGGCTTTTGGTGGTTTTGTATTGGAGGAGTTGTTGGAACTAGCTGGGCTTGACCAATTAAAAACTGAGCTTGATAAAAATGATGCTTGGGAAAAAGTGTTAACCCGCGATCAGCAACAACGCTTGGGATTAGTTCGTTTATTATTATACCGTCCTAAATGGATTCTATTGCAAGAAGCTTTTGACTCGTTAGATCCTGAAGGTGAAGTGATGATGTTAACGTTGATCTGCCAGCATTTACCTGAAGCAGCGTTATTGACAATTTCCAGTCAACCCACGGCCGAGCTATTTCATAGTCGGCATATTAATTTGTAAGCTTGCAATGTTAGAAAAAAGGGCGATATTTTGAGCCAAAGTATTACTAATAAATTCAGCAAAAAAATGCGTGGTGTTAATCTGGGCGGTTGGTTAGTCCTTGAAAAATGGATGACGCCAAGTATTTTTGAGGGACTTCAAGCCACAGATGAAACCTCTTATTGTGTCGAATTGGGTAAAAATGCAGAGCAATCTTTAAGGAATCACTGGAATACTTTTATTACCGCTGAGGATTTCGCTTGGTTGGCAAAAACAGGTATAAATGCTGTGCGAATTCCAATTGGCCATTGGTTATTTGGCCCTGATTATCCCTATCATCGCTCTTATGGCTCATCACCTTATCCTTTTGTTGAAGGTGGCTTGGCTATTCTCGATAACGCTTTTATTTGGGCAGAGCAGTATGGTTTATCGATTGTGTTGGATTTACATGCAGCACCAGGGTGTCA
>CAJAHC010000121.1 GCA_903939355.1 uncultured Methylococcaceae bacterium
CTTCGGTAATGGCTGGAGAGAATAAAAAAACGTATTATTTCAGGTTTGTACTGTTTTAATACTTCACGCACGGTAAAAAAGTTACCCAGCGATTTGGACATTTTTTCTTCGTTAACACGAACAAAACCATTATGCATCCAAATATTAACAAACTTCTCACCCGTCGCACCTTCGGACTGTGCTATTTCATTTTCATGATGAGGGAATTGAAGATCCATACCTCCACCATGAATATCAAAATGATTGCCAAGGCAACAAGTAGACATTGCTGAACATTCAATATGCCATCCAGGTCGACCTAATCCCCAGGGTGATTGCCATGCCGGCTCATTAGCTTTTGCCATTTTCCACAAGACAAAATCCATTGGATTTTGTTTCGCATGGTCTATATCAACACGCTCACCAATTTGCAAATCATCTAAGTTCTTACCCGACAATTGCCCGTAATTTTTAAACTTTATAACCGAATAAAATACATCGCCATTTTTACCCACATACGCTAACCCATTAAGAATCAGTTTATTAATGATAGTTATAATATCAACGATTGATTCTGTGGCCTTAGGTTCCATATCAGGGGGTATTACAGATAGAGCCCGCTCATCTTCATGCATAGCGCTAATAAAACGCTGAGTTAGTTCGCTATATTCTTCGTTATTATCATTAGCTCGCTGAATAATCTTATCATCTATATCAGTAATATTTCGTACGTAGGTTAAGACATAACCTGAATATCGAATATAGCGTGCAACTGTATCAAAAACGACCATAACTCTGGCATGTCCAATATGGCAAAAATCATAAACCGTCATGCCACAAACATACATACCTACTTCACCCTCAATTCTGGGCTTAAATATTTCTTTTTTTCGGGTCAATGTATTGTATATTTTTAGCATGGGTTCGAATTGAAACGTTAGAATGCGATCTGAATTAGCAGTCAATTTAAATAAAAATAAATTATGAAGTCTGCTTAACAAAAAACTGTACAATTTACCAACTGCACACTTCTCTTTCAAGATAAAAACACATAAAATCTTCTTTTATATTACCTATAAGTTGTAACTTATGCCTAAATATCTTCTTTTCATAACATTACTTTTAACCACAACACTCTCATTTTCAACGGAAAAAACCATGTCAGATACCCAATCAAAAGTTAAGCTAACGACCAATCTAGGTGAAATTATTATTCAGTTAAATACTGAGAAAGCGCCCTTATCATCAGCAAATTTTTTACGCTATGTTAACGAAGGATTTTACAACGGCACAATTTTTCACCGCGTTATTCCTGACTTTATGGCACAAGGTGGCGGATTTGACACGAACTTCAATCAAAAAACTGTCCATGCGCCTATCAACAATGAAGCGAATAATGGTTTGCTTAATACCCGTGGCACTTTAGCAATGGCTCGAACTAATGATCCCAACTCAGCTACCGGCCAATTTTTTATCAGCTATAAAGACAATAGTTTTTTAAATCACACCAGCCAAACCTCAAGTGGTTGGGGCTATGCCGTTTTTGGAGAAGTGATTGAAGGGATGGATGTTGCTGATGCAATAGCTAAAGAAGCAACAGGCAATCGTAATGGACATCAAGATGTTCCTAAAACGGACATCATTATTGAAAAAGCTGAAGTTATCAATTAATTTCGAGCAACTGCCTAAAGAGAAGGTTACCCTTGTTAAACACTCTCTTTAGGCACACCAATCTCTATGAGTAATTCATTGAAACAAGATACTCTATTTATCTCAGACTTACACATTTCAATAGAAAAACCCGAAATCACTCGTCGGTTCATCAATTTTCTTGAAAAAAATGCACAAAAAGCAGAAGCCGTATACATTCTTGGTGATCTTTTCGATTCGTGGATAGGTGATGATGACCCTACTCCACCTAATAACAAAATTCGTAAACATCTCAAGCAACTGACTTCTTCCGGCACAAAAGTTTTTATAATAACTGGAAATAGAGATTTTTTGCTGGGTAACACTTTCAGCAAAGAAACTGGAGTTACACTACTAGATGAGTATACCGTCATCAATTTATATGGCACTCCAACTCTACTCACACATGGCGACTTATTATGCACAGACGACCTGCCCTACCAATCTTTTCGTAAACAATCGCATACTGCAGAATGGCAACATTATGTGCTTTCAAAACCTCTCATTGTTAGATTGTTAGTGGCTCGCTGTTACCGAATCAAAAGCTATTTTCATAAACGAAAAAAAGACCAAAACATTATGGATGTCAATCAAGACACGGTAAATAAAATAATGCTAAAACATAATTGTCTACGCTTGATTCATGGCCATACTCACCGCCCAAACATTCATAATTTCGAATTAAATGGAAAACTTGCACAGCGTTTTGTTTTAGCTGCATGGGAAAACAGTGGTGGTTCAATTTTATGTTGGAACAACAATCATCATAAAATTGAAAAAATTTAATTATTACAAAAATCATTTAAGTGGTTAGCTTAAAAGGTAATTATGCAAATATCCCGTGGTAATTTGCAAAGCCTCTTCACTTGCCTGCCTATTAAAGGTTGACTTTTTCCCCAAAATCAATAAATCTAGTAGCTTGGAGTGATAATAATCCTTGTTTTCTAAGGACAATAAAATCACCCAAAAACTAATATTAGTCTAAAAAAATCATAATCAGTATTTTGTCTAATTAGCAAAGTACCAGGAGATATATATATGAAGAAGCCTTTAAAAAGTTGGCTAATTGCTTCAAGTGTTGCAGCATTATTAGCTGCGCCAGCAATTTCAACTGCTAACAGTGATGTTGAAGCACTAACAAAAGACCCTGCTAACTGGGCAACTTGGGGTGGAGATTACGCTGGAACTCGTTACAGCACGTTAGACGAGATAAACGTTAACAACGTCAAATCTCTTCAACCTGCATGGTCATTCTCTACGGGTGTATTGCGTGGACACGAAGGTGGTCCATTAGTTATTGATGATGTGGTTTATATACATACCCCTTTCCCCAATACCGTTTATGCCATCAACCAAAAAACACAATCTGTTATTTGGGAATATACGCCAACACAAGATGCTGATGTCACTATTCCAGTTATGTGTTGCGATACGGTAAACCGTGGCTTAGCTTACGGTGATGGCAAAATATTTTTACAACAATCTAATACTGTTTTAACAGCATTGGATGCAAAATCAGGCAAACGCATTTGGAGTGTTCAAAACGGTGATCCTAAATTGGGAATGACCAATACCAACGCTCCATTAGTTGTAAAAGATACAGTATTAACTGGTATTTCAGGTGGTGAATTTGGTGTGCGTGGCTTCTTGGCAGCTTATGATATCAATACCGGACAATTAAGATGGAAAGGCTATAGCATTGGTCCTGACAAAGATACATTAATCGACCCAAGCAGTACTACTACTTGGGAAAATGGCAAAGTAACTCCAGTAGGCGCAAACTCAAGTATAAAAACTTGGGAGGGTGACCAATGGAAAATTGGTGGCGGCACCACTTGGGGTTGGACCAGTTATGACCCGAAGTTAAATTTGATTTACTACGGCTCAGGCAACCCCTCTACTTGGAACCCTACTCAACGTCCGGGTGACAATAAATGGTCTATGTCTTTGTGGGCACGTGATGCTAACACTGGCGCAGTTAAATGGGTCTATCAAATGACTCCACATGACGAGTGGGATTTTGACGGCATCAATGAAACTGTTTTAGTTGATCAAGAAGTTAATGGCAAAATGCACAAAACCATCGTGCATTTTGATCGTAATGGTTTTGGTTATACTTTAGATCGTGAAAATGGTGAGCTGTTAGTAGCTGAGAAATTCGACAAATCAGTTAACTGGGCTTCACATGTAGATATGAAAACAGGTCGTCCTCAAGTCGTATCTAAATATAGTACAGAACAAAATGGCGAAGATGTTAGAACTGATGGTGTTTGTCCCGCTGCTTTAGGTAGTAAAAACCAACAACCAGTTTCTTACTCTCCACAAACTGGTCTGTTCTACATTTCAGGCAACCATCTCTGCATGAACTATGAACCTTTCGAAGTTTCTTATACTGCAGGTCAACCCTATGTTGGTGCAACTCTGGATATGTTGCCAGCGGGTGCTGACGTCCTGACTGGTAAAGCTGACGGCACAACAAACCTAGGTCAATTTACTGCATTTGATGCTAAAACTGGTAAAATCGCTTGGTCAAACAAAGAACCGTTCTCAGTTTGGTCTGGCTCATTGGCTACAGCAGGTGGTGTAGTATTCTACGGCACACTAGAAGGTTATTTGAAAGCAGTTGATGCCAAAACAGGTAAAGAATTATATAAATTCAAAACGCCTTCTGGCATTATCGGCAACGTCAATACATGGAGCTATAACGGCAAACAATATGTTGGCGTTCTATCTGGTATTGGTGGTTGGGCTGGTATCGGTATCGCGACTGATTTCAACAAACAATTGGAAGAAGCGCAAGCTAAAGTAGCCGCTGAGTCTGATCCAGTGAAAAAAGCTGAGTTGGAAAAAATAGCAGTGAAAATATCTCAAGAAGGTTTAGGCGCTACTGGTGCTTATGCAAGCTTGGGTTCTTTCACTAAGCAAGGTGGAGCATTCACTGTATTTGCATTACCTAGCAACTAATCTATTTTTTTAGATTGATTATTAAAAGCCTTGGCTATTTTATAGCCAAGGCTTTTTTTATTTACAAAGATTATATTATCAGGCTACATTCAACTGCTTTTAACTTCGTTTCACTTTATTCAAACTTGTAACGCCCCGCCATGAAATCCCTGTTAATTAATTGCATTATTTCATTCATTATTTCTTTATCATGTTTCGCTAAAGCTGCCGATGTGCAAAGAACAACGC
>CAJAHC010000122.1 GCA_903939355.1 uncultured Methylococcaceae bacterium
AACCAGTAAGGTCTGATAAAGTGAAAGTCAGCTAGGCTGCTCATGATGACCTCAGGCGAGATAAGGAAATAAGGGTTGTTAACCCAAGTGCTAGTGATAATGGCCAAAAATATAATTCACTTCTTGGTCTGAAGTATTGTTTGTCTTTCTCAACAGGCTCAAGTTTATCGAGTAACATATAGATATTATTTAATTCTTCAGAATTTCTTGCTCGAAAATAGCGACCACCGGTACTTTCAGCAACCTTCACTAAGGTGTTTTCATCCAAATCTTGGGACGGATTAACTTTACGATTACCAAAAAAACTTCGAACTATCATTTCATCTGCACCGACACCGATAGTGTATATTTTTAATTGATTTGCAGCAGCCAGTTCAGCGGCTTTTAAGGGCGAGACTTCACCGGCAGTATTAGCACCATCGGTTAATAGTATTAAAACCCGGCTATTGGCAGGTTGATTTTTAAGACGTTTAACCGCCAAACCGATTGCGTCACCGATGGCTGTGTTTTCGCCCGCAAGACCGATAGCTGATTCATTTAATAAAGTTAGCACGGTTTTTCTATCAAACGTTAAGGGAGTTTGTAAATAGGCTTGTGTACCAAACAGAATTAATCCGACCCTATCTCCGATACGTCTGTTAATAAAATCACTGGCTACCCATTTGATTGCAGTAAGTCTATCGACAGGATTTTTGTTAATTATAAAATCCTGTTCTTCCATGCTGCCTGATAGATCAACGGCCAACATTAAATCACGGCCACTTACAGCTTGCTCAATTGGCTCTCCAAGCCACTGTGGACGGGTACAGGCTATTACCAATAAAAACCAGGCGATTGTGGCCAACAATAAAGGCCATTGTTGGTGTTTGGAAATTAATGGTGTTTTAGCGTCAGAAAAGTCATCCAGAAATGGAACTTTTAAGGCAGATTGTTCTAATGGGGTATTCGCAGGTAGCAACCAACGGACTAATAAAGGTAAAGGTAAGGCAGTTAAGAGCCAAGGCCACTCAAAATGAATCATGATTTTAGTTTTCTTTTGGTGAATTTTGTTTGTACTTTAAGCCAGTCTTCACACAAACTACTTAATTGGGTGATTTCAAGATCTGTCGGTTGCGTATTTTTATACGGTGCATCGGCCAGTAGTTGACCACAACCTGAACTAAAGGGATCACCTGTTAATGAACTATCAAGAAAAGCCAACCATTTTTGACCAGTCAAACTGGCCACTTCATCCCGCTGTTGAAGGCTAATAGCAACACGGCGAATGAGCATGGATAGTTCGCGTAGTTTCATTTCGTTATCAAGTGATGAACATTCTTTAATAACAACCAAACGTTTTATCGCTGTATTAATAGCGGTTTTACGTGTCAGACGTTTATAAAACCAATATAAAAATACGATAAGCAATGGCATTAAAATTATTATCAGCCACCAGCCGATAGCAGGTGGCCACCAACTGATGGCGTCAGGAAGATGAATGTCTTTAAGCGGAAGTTGAGTGGTTGGCATTAGTTTTAATCAAAATAACGATTGCAGATGTGAAGCAAGTTAAAGACTCTCATATACCTTTAAGTACATAGTTATCATTTTAAACATTGCAAGGGATCTTCTGAGGTGCTGCATTTAATGAATGTTAGCCCTCTTTTTTTAGCTAATGATTCGATTCGGTGTAGGCGTAGAGTAAAAAGTTGTTGAAAGTTTTTTAGTCGTTGTTCGTCACTAGTGTCAATAACAACATCACGTTCATTGTTAGTAAAACGATAACGCCCTTTAGTAGGTAAACTACTTTCCAGTGGGTCGTAGATAAAAATTAATACTACTTCACAATGCTGAGCCAATTTGGCAAGATATGTTTCTGTTTGTTCATTGATACCTCGAAAATCACTGATAACATAAACCAGACTGCCAGGACGCGCGTGTTGGGCTAATCTTGCCAATACCTGTTCCAAAGTAATTTTTGGTAGTGCTGTAGTGCCTAATTCATTTACTGAAGAAGTTAAATTAGTTTTACCAACAATAGCACTTAAAAAGCGCAATACAGCATGCCTCCCATTTTGCGGCTTTAATTCACGACACTCCAGTTCAGAAAATATTTGTCCGCCTATTCGGTCACCATGATACTCCGCTGCCCAAGCCAATAAACCGGCTAATTTTGCTGCCAACACAGATTTAAAGACTCCACGTGTAGCAAATTGCATGGTAAGACGGTCATCCACAGAAATAAATACCGGTCTTTCTCGTTCTTCTCTGAACACTTTAGTGTGGGTTTTTCCGGTACGTGCAGTAACGCGCCAGTCAATACTCCGAATATCGTCGCCCGGTTGATATAAACGGGTTTCATCGAACTCCATACCACGACCTTTAAAGCGTGACACGTAACCCCCACTTTGTAGAGAACGATTTTGGGCATGATGTAAATTTATACGAGTTGCCTGTTTTGCTAAATCAATGAGTGTTTTTAATGAAACAGAAACCAATTCATTTCTTGATAGGTTGGTGGCTTCAGCTTTTTTATTGAATAGCATCAAGGTACAGCAATCCTGGAGATAAGTTCTTTGATAAAATGATCGGTCGTAATACCTTCTGCTTCAGCCTCATAAGATAAAATCAGGCGGTGTCGCAATACATCAAAAGCCATCTCCTGAATATCTTCGGGGCCGACAAAGTCCCGTTGTGATAACCATGCTTTAGCTCTGGAACAGCGATCCAGAGCAATACTGGCTCTTGGACTTGCTCCATATTGCAGCCATGAACCAAGATCTTGACCATAAGCCGATGGATTGCGGGTCGCGAGTATAATTTGCAGTAAATAATCTTCAAGGTTTTCTGCCATATAAATATCCAACACTTCGTTACGTGCATCGAATAAGGTACTCTGACTAATGGGCTCAAATGTATCATTAGGGCTTAATGATACTGAACGTGCTTCTGATCTGGCTAAGTGCAGAATGCTTTTTTCATGTTCGGCTTTAGGGTAATCTACTTTTACATGTAGTAAAAAACGATCCAGTTGAGCTTCAGGTAAGGGATAGGTTCCTTCTTGTTCAATGGGATTTTGTGTCGCCATTACCATAAACAATTTTGGCAAGGGATATGTGGCCTGCCCTACGGTTATTTGCCGCTCAGCCATAGCTTCCAATAAAGCGGCCTGAACTTTAGCTGGAGAGCGGTTAATTTCATCCGCTAATATTAGATTATGAAATAAAGGTCCTTTTTGAAATTCAAATGTGCCAGCTTGAGGGCGATAAATCTCGGTTCCTGTTAAATCTGCAGGTAATAAGTCAGGCGTGAACTGTACGCGATGGAAATCTCCGTAGACACCTTTACTTAACACATTGATTGCTCTGGTTTTGGCTAGTCCGGGAGCACCTTCAACCAAAATGTGCCCATCGGCCAATACACCGATTAGCATTCTTTCAACAAGTATATCCTGTCCGATAATTTCCTTATTTATGTAATTTTTTAAACCAATTAACAAAGTTTGAGTAGAAGTTTTTGAGAGGTTTTGTTTGCTGTTATGTTCTGACATGATAGGTGTTATATTTAATCCATAGTATAAAAGCGATACATCTGAAATAGTCGATGTATATTATTTCGATAACCAATAGGTAATAAGCGTAAACGTCTGTCTGATCATCGCGCAGTGTTATAAACAATTTTTTTACTAAAAGGTTCCCTATTCTAACCGGATATGAGTTCAGAGAATATACAGTTTCACAGATACAATTAACGACCTTATTTAAAACGACATAAATAGAATGATTAACTATAAAGTTCGGCCTGATTCGACGAACACTTTACCATCCGGTATAGCCTATATTGTTGGCAATGAAGCGGCTGAACGTTTTAGTTATTATGGCATGCGGGCAATATTAGTAGTCTTTATGACGCAGTATTTACTAAATTCATCTGGTCAATTGGATGTTATGTCAGCAAATGAAGCACAAGGTTATTTTCATTTATTTGTGTCCATTGTCTACTTTATGCCATTTTTTGGCGCTTTATTGGCAGATGGCCTGTTAGGTAAATATAGAACAATTATCTTGTTATCACTGGTTTATTGTTTGGGCCACTTTGTGCTTGCAATTGATAATACACGAATGGGTCTGGTGCTCGGACAAGGACTTATTGCCATAGGAGCAGGTGGAATAAAACCCTGTGTATCTGCACACATAGGAGATCAGTTTGGTATGGCTAACAAACATCTTATGACCAAAGTGTTTAGCTGGTTTTATTTTGCTATTAATTCTGGTGCATTTGCTGCCATGTTGATTGTCCCATGGTTGTTGGAACATTATGGTGCTAATGTTGCCTTTGTTGTCCCCGGTTTTTTAATGTTGTTGGCAACGATTACTTTCTGGCTAGGACGCTATCGATTTGTTCATATTGAGCCCGCCGGAACCAATTTTATTAAAGAAATGTTTAGTCAAGTCGGTATAAAAAGCCTGTGTAAATTGTCATCTATTTATGCTTTCATTGCTGTATTTTGGGCCTTGTTTGATCAAACCGGGTCATCTTGGATAGTTCAGGCTCAAAAAATGGATCGGATGGTGTTTGGTTTTGAGTTATTACCGTCACAAATTCTTCATGCAATTTCTCCCCATCATGCTTTACGCTTAATCTTAGAATTGGGTTGGTTACAATCTCTTGAATTACTAGGCTGTGTTATCTTGGCAG
>CAJAHC010000123.1 GCA_903939355.1 uncultured Methylococcaceae bacterium
ACCCCACAAGACAAAGGCTCCAGTTTTGCCTAGTTTCAGCCCTATATGGTACATAGCGATACATTCGAATATCACGAAAATAAATTGTCCGACGTAAGGAATAAGAATAAATAATAGATAGTATCCTTTTTGATCACCTAATTCAAATAGTATCCAGTTGTTATAAAAAGGCACCCAGGCAGGCCAAGATTCTTTACCGGCTTTTTTGAATATTCGCCCCAAGCAAATAGCCGAAAAGACGTATAGTATTACTATAAATATTAGAGTAATTATAAAAAATGACATTATTACACCTGCTACAAGCGCAGGATCGTTGATTGTTTCCGTTGTGTTACTTGATGTTATTATAAATGATTCATCCATAAATACATTATACTACAAATTATATATAAAACTGTATAATTCTTGCGTTTATTTTGCTATATTAGATACAAGAACTAAATCAAATAGAAAAGAGGATATATGCAACCAAATAATGACAACATGACAGATGGCAGCGGAGCAGTCCCACCACAAGAAGTTAGCCCAATGCCAGCATCACCTACAGCACCAACACCATTGAATCCACCTGCCCCAGTTATAAATGAATATGCGCAACCACCAATCGTAAATACTCCACCACCACCTGCGTCTTTTCAGCCCAATGCACAGGATGAACAATCTCAGCCTACTCCAGTAATATCACCCGTTATGGATCAACCAAAACCAGCTGGTTTTATGGGTAAAATTAAATCATTTTTTACAAAGAAATAAATCTTGCTTAAATAACAGTAGTTGTCTTACAAGGGGTATTGAGATATAATATCCTTTGTTCTGTTACGTATTCCGGCGTAGCTCAATGGTGGAGCAAGAAGCTGTTAACTTCGAGGTTACTGGTTCGAGTCCAGTCGCCGGAGCCAAACCAAGCACCCAAAGAGGTAGACCGAGTCCCATGACCGGTCTTCCTTTAATTTTCGGAGTTACCTCTGATGTTTTTAACCCTGTTAGTCAGTTCGAGTCCAGTCCCTGTATTTGTCGAAATAGGCTGGAACTGCCAAAAATCATTGAAAATACCTATTTACCTCTGTTCTTTGGTTCTAAAGTCGACCTGTCCGTCTTGAGCAATCAAGCAGCGCGAAAGGTGACCTAGTCCCTAGACCTGCTACTGGTTGTCCTCTGTGTGTGCGTGCTTGACTGTTTGATTTGAATCGTGATAACATATCAACAATGATTGATATGTTAAAAGCCATAGCAGAAGAAAATCGATTTCAGATTATTAAATTATTGTCTGAAAAGTCTTTGTGTGTTTGTGAGATTGAAGCAAAACTAAAAATACCACAGAACTTAGTGTCGCATCATCTATCCGTGCTAAAAAAAGCCGGTTTAATTGAAGATTGTCGTTGTGGCAAAAATAACTACTACACGCTTAATAAACAGTCACTCAATAAATTAAATAAAATACTAACAAAATTAGGAGAATAAGATGAAAATATCAGTATTTGGTTCAGGTTGTGCAACATGCAAAAAACTACACGAGTCAGTATTAAAAGTAGTTAAGGACGAAAATATTGATGCTGAGGTAGAATATTCCGATGATGTCACCAAGATTGTTGAACTTGGCTTAATGCATAGCCCAGTATTGGTTGTTGACGGAAAACCTGTTGAATTAAAATCTAACTCCGAAAAAGATGTCAAAGAAGCAATATGTGAAAAACTAGATATGAAAAGCGATAGCAAAAGTTGTTCTTGTGGTGGTAAGTG
>CAJAHC010000124.1 GCA_903939355.1 uncultured Methylococcaceae bacterium
AATGCTACTGCTATATTAGTTACTCCACAATCATAACCAATAATATAACCCGCCTGTTTTATTAAGGCGGCAGTATCTTCCAGTGATAACTTGCCAATATAATTTTTAACATGTGCTGGAAAAGTGATTTCAGTATCATGCCGTTCCGCAAAATGTCGGGCAAAATGCCAAGCTCTTCCTTGGTAGTGAAGTGTCTTACCAAATATTTTTTTACACCATTTAGGGAATATAATGCGATTTGAATGATCCAAGTCAGAAGGCAATCCAACAACAGCTACATTTTTTATTTGTTTGGCGAGTTCTCCATATTTAGTCCATTTTCGGAGAATCAACTTCTTATCACCTCCGGGGATTAAGACACAGGTATCTTCACTAATATCATCAAAAACTCTTTCAGACGGAGCACAGCTCGTTTGTGAGACAGTGTCCACGTCAGGCACAATAAATTTTGCCAAGTTAGAATAAAGCTCTATTTCTGAATGTAAACCACAACCTTTACTATAATCCCACATAGGATGCAGAACTATGGCATTTTCGAAATTTTTAAAGCGAATAGGTTCACCTTCCACTTCAAAACCATAGATATAAATATCATATTCTTGATCTAAAAAAGGAATCTGATCTGAAGAAACATTGCGGATATGTGGCCAACGGCTGAATAGTGTATCAACCTTTGGAGTTTGGCCTTGCAGACATAGGTCAACTTTATAGCCACCTTGAGATAACATTTCCATCATAGGTGTTGCCATCAGCATGTTCCCCATGCCGCTGCCTAAATGAACCAATACAGTTTTGTGCTCAGTCATCATTAATTACTCTAATTGATTTATATGATCTAGTTAGCTTAGTATTACCTGACGTATTGACCTGTATTAATTAACCTAAGTGAGTAAATTTCTTAAAAAAGCTATATATTCGATTATTAAGAACTTTATAAGCCAAATTTTCAACACGAGTGAAGCGTTCATAAAGCTCCTCTAAACGAAGACCTAAATGCCCGTATTCTGCGGTTGCTTGTTTAAAAAAATCAATTGCGTAAGTACCCGAGGTATTGATGGGATTAACAAGCACTTTATTATAAACAACCATTAATTCATTAATGGATTGTTTGGCTTCAAAATTACCGGTAACTATTTCATAAGCTTTATCACAAAGATGGCTGCTGAGTTCTGAATCATTTAAAATCATTAAAATATTGTTTGTCAGCGATTGAAAATCACCTACTTCAATTAATAAGCCAGAGTCCCTGTCTTTAATAACTTTTTCAACAATACCTCCACATTTGGTTGCCACCACTGCACAGCGGCAAATTATAGCTTCTAACAAAACATAAGGTCCGCCTTCCGATACGGACGTTAAAGCAAAAATATCACATTGACTAAGAATCTCAGGTACATCTAAACGAAAGCCCAAAAAAATGAAATTTCCTTGTATATTTAGCTCTAATAATCTTGCTTCCAGTTGCTTGTAATAATTGATAACATCTTTTGAACCAAGAACTAAAAAAGAGACATCTGGTCTTTTTTCTATAACCAGGGCCGCAGCCTCTATAAGTACATCAAAACCTTTATCTGGATGAATTCGACCTACGGCAACAACCAATGGTGTGTTTTCTTTCAAATTCAATTCGGAACGTATATTTGATGTTTGTTTATTAGCCGCTTTTTTGTAAATATCCAGCTCAAGACCTACATTAATGACAGTTAAATTTGTGTCAGGCACATAAGGCCTTAATGTCTCGGCAGTAGGTTCTGAAACAGCAATAATATGATCGGAAATATCATTTATTAAACTTGCAAAGCTGTTTGGCGATAAGCGAAGGCGCTGGAATAAGGGTTGGTTCTCAAGAAAGGGTATGTGCACAATTAGAATATGACGGATACCTTTCAGTCGGGCAGCTAATGCACCCTCAAGAAAAATGTTGGAATTGGTATGCACCAGATCAATATGATATTCATCAATAATTTCACCTATTTTGTTAATTCTGTCAGAAATACCCGATAAAAATGTATACCAAGCTCTGTCTTGTTTTAGCCAGCCATAATTGAACTTTAAAACAATTGAATGAACATCCAGTTTATTCAAAGCTTCGCGAAATCCACCTTCATCACCAGGTAATAAAACAATAGGGTTGTATAGATTCCTATCCAAATGCCGCATGACGCTTAATAGATAAACCTCTCCACCAGCAATGCCTGTGCCGCTAGTTGCGCTAGGAATATATAAAATATTTTTTGGTTTATTTGATGTTAATGTCATAGCAAATAGATAGTTATATTAGTTTGTTGCCGAGATATTTTCATTGAAATGGTCTTCTAAATTACTGGCTGTACTTTTCCATATAGAATAGATATTGGGTAAGAATGTATGTGGCAATAGCGTAAGAGATAACTTCTGCACCCACTGGATATATTGGAAATTATTATTCGCAATCTTATGTTCTACGACAATATATTTTTAATTTACTTGAGTACCAGTCTAGGGCTTTTCTTTGATCTTTCTTTAACAAACAATAAACAAACCGATAATAGTTTTTGAAAACAAAAGGATTATTTAATATGGCAAGCCAATAATATTTTCGACCTTGGGTAAAGTTTTTATCATGCCATGAATACCAACCGGCTAATTGATGATGGAGCTCATACAACCTAGCTCTAACGATTTTTTTGCCGGCTAGCTTAAGTGCTTCGGGATGCTCAGAAAGGATCGTATTGATAGCTTTAAGATCGGTAATGGTCATTCTGAAACTATCTTTACTAACATTGTTATCATGAAATCGATAAAAAGCTAATGACTGATCAATGTATTTAATTGGATATTTAAGGGTGACTCTAAGCCACATCTCATAGTCATCCGCTCCTGATAACTGTTCATTAAAAAAACCAATTTCGTCGATAATATTTTTTCGGATCAAGACGGTTAATACTGCGATTCTGTTCTTTATAAAGTGTTCACGAAAACAGTACCCTTCACCTCCAGTAATCCAATCGTACTTTTTTTTATTACCATGTGAATCAATAAAATCCTGTCTTGAGTGAACTAGCGCTAAGCTTTCATCTTTTTCGAGAGCAACTATTTGTACTTCAAGTTTGTTTTTGAACCAAAGATCATCTTGATCTAAAAAACCGATATATTTCCCTCTTGCCTGTTTAAGTGCAGTATTACGAGTAGCAGCAACACCGGCATTTTTTTGTTCAATATAAATGACTCTTGAATCTTTTAAAAAAGGTCTGATGATATCTGCGCTGTTATCTGTTGAGCCATCATTTACAATCAGTAATTCAAAATTTTTATAGGTTTGGGCTAAAGCACTTTCAATCGCTGCTGAAAGATATTGAGAACCATTGTAAACTGGAGTAATTATGCTGACTAGCGGATTAGGCATACTAGATTTCCATCTATGTTAATTGGACTCGACAAGTTTGACAGGGTTTTACTATGTAACAATAGCGTATTATTATGTTCAGTGGTACATAGTCGTGCTTATTTAACTAATTCTAAATATTTTTAATAAGAATTTTTGAACAGGCCAAGGTATGTTTTTTCTATATAATTTGATGATCTTTTTTGTTACATAAAAATTATATAAAAATTGTAATGTGCTTAATAAAACTTTTATCGATATATTTGCACGACAAAGTTTAAGGGCTTGTTTTGCAATATTAGGAGCATTGAATGAATGTAATTGACATAATCCTTTTTTAAAATTAATTATTCGAAGACCTGAGGTTTTTAGTAAATGTCCAATTACAATACGCATTTTTACATTTGTTCGTTTCATCCTTAAATTATCGTTACTCATGCTTTGTGGGTGCATTCGCACCAGTGCAAAACAATTCGGGCCTTGATAATACGCAATTTTTATATTTGTTGCCACGCACCTTAACCAAAACTCCCAGTCTTCATGTGCTTCTAGATCCACATTCCATTGACCTACAATATCAAATACTGTAGTTCTAATAAGTGGGCAGTTAACGGGAAAGAGATTTTGATTTAAAAATTTTTCAATTGGGTTTCCTTGGGAGAACCATATCTCGGGTATCCATGATTTCTTTTTATTGATACCAAATTCCCGTAACTCCGGATTTTCCGTTGTAAAATATCGTGCATCTCCGAATACTATATCTATATCACGGTTTTCATGTAGAAATGTAAGGTGGGCTTTAAGTTTTCCAGGCTCCAGCATGTCATCTGCGTCTAAAAACTGTAAGAATTCGCCATTGGCTGCTTTTAGGCCGGAGTTTCTTGCTCCTGAGAGGCCAATATTTTTCTGATTAATGACTCGAATCCTGGCATCCGTTTGCGCTAATTTTTCCGATACATCAGCTGTATTATCAGTCGAACCATCATTGACGATAATACACTCCCAGTTAATTAACGTTTGTGCTATAACGCTGTTGATTGCATCGGGGAGAAGGGATGCCTGGTTATAGCAAGGTATTATTATAGAAACATGCGGATTCATAGAGGCCTCCGGCTAATCAATAACCATGCTTTTTTGCGGTACCAAAGTAATCTTTTCACTAATGTATAGACAAAAATGGAATGTGTAATGGGGTGGCACAATTCGAGATAAGGTTTTTTGCATAGTGGAGCTGTTGCGATAGCAAGTGGGACAAGTTGTTGAACCAAATCATTGCGTCCCATGGCACGGTATGTATCAATCCAGGCGCAGTAATCTGCGCCTACGCTTGGTGTTTTACCGCATAACCTTTGCCAACTGGTGGAGTTTGCAGCAGTAATCCAAGAGGGCACTCTTCCTTTTAGCTTGCAACGCTTTAGAGCAGAAAATCGCGTCGAATCAGCCACCGTTCGCTGAAGTCGAAGCTTGCGCTGAGACACTTGATTTGGATGAATACGATACTGTACCAATATTTCTCCAAGATTTGCAACATCATAATGTTCTATGATACGTAACCAAAGATCATAGTCTTCAGCATGTAGAGCCTCTTCTCGATAACCTCCAAGGTTACGAATAACATTAGCGCGAAACATTACGCTAGGATGAACAAAGCAGTTAGCTGAAAATATTTTGGTTATAATTTCATCGTGTGTTTGTGGTAACTGGCAAAGCTTGAATGATTTACTATTACTATCAATGAACTCCGCTTGTCCACCAACTAAAGCAACATTTGAGGTCTCATCAAGAAAGCGTATTTGTAACGCTAGGCGCTCCGGCAAGGCAATATCGTCAGCATCCATTCGTGCAATGTAGATACCCCTCGCCAGATTAATCCCAAGGTTAAGTGTGTAAACCAATCCTTGGTTGCCATCGTTATTAATAATTTTAAGTCGCGTATCAGAGAAACTTGCAAGAATATCTTCTGAGCGATCTGTTGATCCATCGTTAATAGCCAATAACTCAAAATCTGCAAATGTCTGTGCTAGGATGCTTTCTACCGATTCATTCAGGTATGCTTCAGCATTGAAAACTGGGAGCAATATAGTGACTTTAGGAGGTTTTTTCTTTTTATATTCATTTTTTGGAAAAGACATAGAAATTTATATCCTGGAATACTAGTAATATTCGTCAGTCGCTTATCTTTACGACACTAAGATTTAACTATTTTTTTTAAATGTGTAAATTCCACAACCGTAAGCTACTTCTAATGTCGAATTATTCAACTCTATGTTTTTATGAAGTTTTCCAGCATCGTCAACATAATCAAACCTTATTAGGTTAATACTTTCGACATCTTCAGCCCAACTAAATATTTCGTCTGGATGAAAAACTCTGTGAGCATTAAAATGAACCTCATTAGACTTACCTATTGGAAAACTTATATAAAGAATCCCTCCAACATTTAGCATGCGCAAAATGTTATTAAAACCTTTGATATGCCCATTGGGATCAAGAGGATCTCCATATCTGCCAAGTCCGAAATGCTCAATAGCATGAAGACAAGATATGGAATCGGTAATATTATCTTTTACGCTACTTTCATCCTTTAAGTCGGCTTTGATGAAGGAGATGTTTTCATGGCCGGTGTTATTTAAGTCGCGAACATCCATAATTTCAATTTTTCTGAACGCGGCAACATGGGCAACAAATCCATCAAGGCGTGATCCCACATCAATATGTCTGATAGGATTTCGTATATTTATTAAGGAAGCTACAAGTAAATCTTGATGAAAGTAGTGCCCGCTCCCAGCACCTGCTTGATCATCCCAGTCAGATAAAATAGGATATCTATGTGTAACAATACCTCCAAGATTTTGAAAGTTCTTGTATTGTAATTCGTATTTTTTTTCTAATACATTTTGGCGAGTATCACAATCCGAATTAGAACAAGTCTTTTTTAATATTAAAACAAAAGTATTATCAAATATTATGAGTAGTTTTTTTGCTATTTCTATTAAGCACACAAGTTAGTCCTGATTTTATTACTAGCGAGCAGTGATTAGTTTTAACTTAGAACCCAGATCATCAAAGCACTATTACTATCGCAGTTTATTTAAGTGTAAAGCATTGGAACAGCCGATTTTGCTAAACGTATTTTAGTATGTATTTAAGCTAATTTTATTTAATATAATAGGAATTTCCTGATGACAGGAAATATTATCAAGACCTGTTATATTGTCTAGGGCTATTCTTTCTCCAAGGATGAATTTTTTATTTAACGTTTCACCGTCACTATTACCATGTCTATTTTTATGTGAACTTTGAACAAGATTACAAGGGTTGTTTATTATTTTCGATTGATCAAAGCACATTAGATAAGGTAAGTTAATTGGATTATTAGATAACACCGATTCTAGAGTGTTCGGAGAGTAATAATGTAAATTTTTTAATAAATTTTTTATTTCTTTTGTTCTAAAAATATGACCATCTAGAGACATTGGGTAGCCATAGTCACCTTTGTACTCGCCCCATTGCCAAATATTTTTGTTTGTTTTTTGCATTTCTATATCTAGCGTATAACAATAAGTTAATCGTGGGTGTAATCTCAGACTCAAACATATGATTTCCTTTTTTATCTTGAAAATCGACATTTCTTTCTCTTTTAGGGAAAAATCTTCTTTAAAGATATCGTCGTCTACAAAAAAGACAGTGTATTCCTTCTTATCAATAAGCTCCAACAAGCTAATTTTAAATTCGTCTTCTTTTTTGAAAAGGACGTCATTATATTCTGTTTGAAGAATATCGTAGCCGCGTTTATATTCATTATTGCTATATGTATATAACACCTTTATTTTATGA
>CAJAHC010000125.1 GCA_903939355.1 uncultured Methylococcaceae bacterium
GGTATCATAGTTTCATTCGATGAGTTTTATCTATCGAATATTTATAATAATATTTGGGAGTCAAAATGAATAAAATCAACAAAACACCTTTAGCAGCTGCCTTGAGCGCTGCTCTTATTTCAACATTCGCAGTAACTGCTGCTAATGCAGAAGCTAATCCTTTCGGCATGACTGAACTGTCTACAGGTTATATGCAGGTTGCTGAAGCGAGTGAAATGGCTTGTGGAGCAGCTATGGGTGGAATGGCTAAGTCTAAAACACCTGAAGGTGCCTGTGCAGGTGCTAAAAATCATGGCGGCAGTCCAGCAGCAACAAAAGCTACTGAAGGTTCATGTGGCGACATGATGAAAGATGGCAAAATGAAACCAGGTATGGAAGCAGCTTGTGGTGCTATGATGAAAGGTAAAGAAGGCGCTTGCGGCGAAATGATGAAAGGCGAATCAATGAAAGGCAAAGAGGGCGCTTGCGGCTCCCAAAAACCAGCTACGCCCGCTAAGTAATAGTTAACTAACCCTAGCTGCTTAGCTGATGTAAAGGAAGGCAGTACTATTGCCTTCCTATTCTTACTTAAATAACTCAAAAGGTGTTCTTATGGACACAACTCAATACTTGGTTCACGGTGCCGGCTTAGGACTTAGGAGACCTATTTTAAATCAACTTCTTCAATCCCCAGCAAAAGAAGTCGGTTTTTATGAAGTTGCCCCAGAAAATTGGATCACCATTGGCGGCAAATTCGGTAAAGCACTGCGAGCAATGACAGAACGTTTTGATTTTGTTTGTCATGGCTTATCTCTGTCGGTAGGTGGCACTGATCCTCTGGATGAACCATTTATCCGCGAAATAAAGAACTTTATGGCAGAACATCAAATAAAGTTATACAGCGAACACTTAAGTTATTGCAGTAATGGTGGCCATTTATATGATTTGATGCCTATTCCGTTTACCTCAGAAGCCTTGGCCCATGTCGCTGGACGCATCAAAATCGTACAAGATATCTTAGAACAAAAAATAGCCATTGAAAATGTATCGTATTACGCTGCACCAGGGCAAGAAATGGCAGAGATAGACTTTTTTAATGCTGTTATTGAAGAGGCTGACTGTGACGTATTGATCGACATTAATAATATTTACGTCAACAGTATCAATCATAGGTACGATGCTGAACAATTTTTACGAGCCATACCAGCACACCGGATAGCTTACGCTCATATTGCCGGCCATTATATGGAAGCAGATGATTTTCTGGTTGATACTCACGGTGCCGATATTATCGATCCCGTATGGAAACTGTTAGGTAAGGCTTATGAGCTTTATGGTGTTTTCCCAACCTTGCTTGAGCGTGATTTTAATATTCCGGCAATACCTGAACTATTAAAAGAAGTAAATACCATTGTAACCATGCAAAATGCTTGGGAAACACAGCATAAAAAACGCTATGCTTAAAGACGTCAAACATATTGACTTTAAGATCACACAAGATGTGTTTTCTGCTTATATAAGAGACCCACAAAACAATGCACCACCTGCCGACGTTAACTTACAGCGTATGCAGATGTATAGAGAATTGTTTTTTAATAATATCGAAGGCTTTCTGTCCGGTAACTTTCCCGTAATAAGAAAAATTATCAGTGATTCTAATTGGTTAGAGCTGGTTCAAGATTTTTTCTCGAAACATCCCTGTAAATCACCGCATTTTTCAAAAGTTCCCGAAGAGTTTCTAAACTACTTGAATAATGAACGTGACAGTTCAAAAGATTTTCCCTTTATGCTTGAACTGGCTCACTACGAATGGGTAGAAATGGCCTTGTCCATCGCCAAATATGACACAACCATTTATAAAGTTGCGCCCCATAATCTCCTTAACACTAGCGTTACTCTATCACCGCTAGCCTGGCCACTTGCTTACCAGTATCCGGTGCATAAGATAGGGCCCGACTTTTTACCAAACGAAATCCCTCAACAGCCGACATTTCTCATTGTTTACCGCAACAAAGATGATGCTGTTAATTTTATTGAAATCACACCCATCACCTATCGACTGCTTGAAATAATTCAGGAACAAAATCAACCGCTACTGGTGGAGGAATATTTAAATCAAGTAGCTAGGGAATCAAATCACCCTAACCCAGCAATAGTGATAGCTGGTGGCTTACTGATCTTAAAGGAATTAATCGAAAAAACGATTATTAATTTAAATCAATAAGCTAAAAAACAGATTACTTCAGCTTCTAAAAAAACTTACTAAAAAAACCTTCTTCTTTCTTAATCGGAGTCGGTTCAAAAGTTTTAAACCCTTTAGCTACTTTTTGCTCTTGCTCACAATGAAAAGCCGCCGCGTTATACTTGATTTGTAATGATCGTGGATTTTCGTGCTCAGAAAGAAATTTTTCAGCCTCCTCGTCAGTTAAATCTTTCAACATATAAGTTGCAACACATAAGCAGGATTTAGAGAATCTCTGTTTATCTTCCTCTATATTAACTGAATTCTTCAACTCTCTTGAAACACATTGCTCTGCAAAATCATGTTCAAACTTATGCTTTTGAACATCTGTCACCGGGACATCATGAGAGTGGTCAAGAGGATTAAAAATAACTTTAACCGGTGGTTTTTTTTCTACATCATCTGAACAACCAACCACGAATAAAGCCATAATGATGCTGATTGAAACTACTAATAAAGAGCGTTTTGTAAATGTATGTGTTTTCATCGATCACACCGCAAAGGTTAAAAAATCAAAGCCGAACAAACGAACTTCGAATCTGTCACTGAATATTTTATAACTCTATCACTTTATTAAAACTCATTCTAGTTCTCTTCCAATTACTAATAACAGTAAGCAACAATTTAATTAACGTTACCTTTGTTGTTCCCGATATAATATTTAAAATACTATAAAAAGGATCATCTTTTTAACTGTAAATTCTTCTGTAACTTTAAAAATATCAATAAACCATTTATGCGATACTACGCGCCTTTCAAATCACCCGGACTTTACTACCACTTAAGGAGTAAGGCATGACACCACTGGTTGGCATCATAATGGGCTCAACTTCCGACTGGGAAACTATGCGTTTTGCAGCCGAAACGCTAGAGTGCTTGGCTATACCTCATCAAGTTGAAGTAGTTTCTGCACATAGAACTCCCGACAAGCTTTTTCAATACGCCGAGACTGCAGAATCTAAAGGCCTAGAAGTAATTATTGCGGGCGCCGGTGGGGCAGCACATTTACCCGGGATGACTGCTGCAAAAACAGTGCTACCTGTATTAGGCGTCCCAGTCCAATCTAAAGCACTTAATGGTATGGACTCTTTACTGTCCATTGTACAAATGCCTGCAGGTATTCCGGTTGGCACACTTGCTATTGGTAAAGCAGGCGCAATCAATGCGGCATTATTGGCTGCAGCCATCATCAGTAATAAACATACTCAATATCGTAGCGCGTTAAATACCTTTAGAAACGAACAAACCGAATCAGTTCTTGCTCATTCCGATCCCCGCGAGAAAATAGTATGATTGTTGGTGTATTGGGGGCTGGACAACTTGCCAGAATGATTGCTTTAGCGGGTTATCCTCTAGGTGTGGATTTTATTTTTCTCGACCCTTCTGCTGATGCCTGTGCAAACAACTTAGGAGAGCATTTGCTTGGCGATTACAATGACCCCCGTTTACTCGCCGAACTTGCAGAGCGAGCCGATGTAGTAACATACGAATTTGAAAATGTACCCGCTGATGTTGCTGAGTTTCTGGCATCACATACACAGGTACATCCTTCACCCAAAGCTCTGGCTGTGGCACAGGACAGATTAATAGAAAAAGCTTTTTTTCACAGCATTAACATTCCAACCGCTGCTTACGCTCCAATAAATAGTTTTGACAATCTAACACAAGCCATGTCATCTATTGGTTGGCCGGCTATCTTAAAAAGCTGCACTCTAGGTTATGACGGAAAAGGTCAATCCTTACTAAAATCAGCTGATGATTTAAAAACTGCTTGGGAGCAATTAGAAGGTGCTCCAGGCGTTGTAGAGGCCTTTGTTCCATTTACCCGAGAAATATCTATAATCGCCGCGCGAAATGTTTCTGGCGCCATCGTTTTTTATCCCATATCAGAAAATAGTCATCGCGGGGGGATTTTACGGGTTGCAAAAAGCTGTGTTTATGATCCCATGCAAGCGCAATCTGAAATTTATATCTCTCGCTTGATGGAAGCGCTCGATTATGTGGGTGTCTTGGCACTCGAGTTATTTGAAGTAAATGGACAACTGATTGCTAATGAATTTGCGCCACGTGTACATAATTCCGGACATTGGACGATTGAAGGTGCAGAAACCAGCCAGTTTGAAAATCATTTGCGAGCGATTCTAGACCTTCCTTTAGGCGCAACAACAGCGGTTGGTAAAACAGCAATGATTAATTTTATTGGTGGTCTTCCAATTACAGAAGAATTATTAGGCATTCCCCATACACACCTCCACCTTTATAACAAAGCGCCTCGCAAAGGGAGAAAAGTAGCCCATGCTACCGTTCGCACCGAAAATAGTGAGCACTTAACTGCCTTAATTAAACAACTAACGATACTCGCTAATAATGTTGACGATTCATAACTATTTTGGTCGATTAAAACAAGAAAGTCTCAACTTTAAACATCTTCTAAATCTACTTAACGTCAACCACAGCAATTACTAGCAACTAAACTTTTAATAAAATGCAACGAGAACTAAGGCAAACCCAATCACCCTATCAAGCATTAATTTTATCTCTCGGTGCACTCGGGGTAGTCTTCGGTGATATTGGCACAAGCCCAATGTATGCGCTCGCTGTGTGTTTTAATGCAACTAACTTAGCGGTCACTGGTGCAAACGTTCTCAGCATAGTTTCCCTAATTTTCTGGTCACTAATCATTGTAATTAGTATCAAATACATGCTTTTCATTACCCGTGCAGATGATGATGGAGAAGGTGGTATTTTTGCTATCTTCCAAGTACTAAAATCTTCAGGTCGAGTATCACAAACGTGGATGTTATCAGTCATCACTGGTATTGCCTTGTTTGCAGCCGCTTTACTTTTTGCTGATGGTCTTATTACACCAGCTCTCTCAATCATGTCTGCTTTAGAAGGACTAAAGGTTAGTTTTCATAATATTGATGAACTGATTGTTTTAAGCACCTTACTCATAATTATTGGTCTGTTTTCGATACAACGCTTTGGCACCTCATTTTTGGGTCAAGTATTTGGACCGGTTATGTTAGTGTGGTTTACAGTGATTGCTTTGTTGGGAACCAGCCAGATTTTAAAAACACCACAAATTCTTCATGCAATTTCTCCCCATCATGCTTTACGCTTAATCTTAGAATTGGGTTGGTTACAATCTCTTGAATTACTAGGCTGTGTTATCTTGGCAGTTACCGGAGCGGAGGCAATCTATGCAGACATGGGGCATTTTGGTAGAAAGCCCATCAAGCTGGCTTGGTATGGTGTTGCTCTATTAGCATTAATGTTAAATTATTTTGGGCAAGGTGCTTATTTACTGGATGCACATTTGATCACAGGCCAAAACATTGATCCTTTCTTTGACATAGTTCCTAACGCATGTTTAATTCCTATGGTAATTCTTGGTACGGTAGCAGGTATCATTGCCAGCCAAGCGATAATATCAGGCATTTTCACGATTACCCGTCAGGCGATCCAATTAAATTACCTGCCACGTCTACTCATTAAACAAACATCAAAGGAATTAAAAGGACAAATCTACATACCCAAACTTAACCTCCTGCTGGCTCTCTGTTCAATAGCATTGGTTTTAGGCTTCGAATCTTCTGAAAATCTAGCTGCTGCTTATGGCTTTGCAGTTGCCGCCACAATGTTTCTAACCAGTATAGCTTTTAGTTTTTTGGTTTATTACGTATGGAATTGGTCTTGGATGCTTGTAACTTTTTGCTGTCTTGTGATTCCATTAGACTTCTTATTCTTTGCAGCCACTGTCACTAAAATACCGGATGGCAGCTATGTATCCATATTGATTTCGCTCGCAGTGCTGTTGATAATGGTCTCCTGGATTATTGGCAACCGCTATCTAATGAAAAAAGCACAACGACTGGCTTTGCCAATACCTCTCCTAGCAGAGGTAGTTGATACCCGCAAAGATTTACATTTCCAAGCTCGTCCTGCGATATTTTTCCAACACCTTTCCTTCCCAGCTAAATTTGAAATCGCACCTAATGCATTGCTACGACAAATTCAACTTACTTCTATGGTTTATCAACCCAGTGTTATAGTCGAATTTTGTTGTACAAATACCCCCTGGGTTGCAGAAAATGAAAGATTACGGGTTATAGATTATTCAAATGACATTCATTTAGTCAGTGTTTCATTCGGATTTGCTGAATTAATCTCACTTGATGCTATCGAAAAGTACGGCCTGGAAAGGAACTGGTGGAAAACACAATCAGATATTGTTTTCTATTCAGCGCGTGAAGACTTACGTACTGGTGCCGATGATGAAC
>CAJAHC010000126.1 GCA_903939355.1 uncultured Methylococcaceae bacterium
CTGTGAAGAGTGGTGGCGTTTCCTATCCATTTCTATTGTTCGGAGCTGTAGTTTCATTAGTAGCGTTATTTTATGTAGCCAAAACCGCAAGTGAAACCATCAATCGATTGACTTTGAAAGGGGTAGATCAAGCATGATAATGGAATTTTATAGCGGTATTCCCCCCCTGTTAATACAGTTTATCATGACGGTGGCTTTTTCTTTTGTGGTCGGACTTGAGTTTCGTAGCTACCACCATACCAACGATTACAAGCTTAATATCGGTAGTACGCGCACTTTCGTTTTGATTGGTGTACTGGGTTTTATTCTGTATACATTAGATGCTAGTCGGTTATTATTTTTGGCAGGCTTATTCTTTCTGGGTAGTTTATTGTTGGTGTTTTACTGGCGCCTTTCTGGAAATAAACAGTTTCCAGTGTTCAGTACGATATTTGTATTTTTGATTTATTTGATAGGTCCTATTGCAAGTTTTTTCCCTAGTTGGTTTTTGGTGCTTTTTATTGTCGTATTGATCTTGATTTTGAGTGAAAAAAAACTTATTCATCATTTCTCCGATCAGTTGGCGAATGAAGAAATAACTACATTAGCCAAGTTTTTCATTATTTCCGGTGTTATTCTTCCCTTATTGCCTGATCAGGCTATTGCGCCAATGTTACCGGTGACTTACTACAGGGTATGGCTGGCGGTTATTATAGTATCCGGCTTTTCATACTTGAGTTATCTGGTTAATACCTATTTTTTTAAAAGTCGTAGTTTGTTGATTACAGGTTTGTTGGGCGGACTCTATTCCAGTACCGCTGCGACATTTGTAATTGGACGTCGCGCCAATGGACTGGATGCCACTGCTGGACGTAAGGTTTCATCAGCACTTATTATGGCGACCATTATGATGTATATAAGGTTGTTGGTAATTATTTTTATATTTGATAAGAATGTTGCGCTGCAATTATTAATGCCTTTTATGACCATTATTGTCATATCATTTTTGGCAATTGTTGCGTTGTTGACAGTTAAAAAAAAACCAACCTTGTTACAAGACACTGAAGATATCCGACATCCATTGGAGTTATCAACGGCTATTTTATTTGCGCTACTATTTATGTTGTTTGCATTTTTGACGCAATACGTTACCAGTACTTTTGGGAGTCATGGCCTAAAATCACTGGCCATTGTTGTGGGTTTCACTGATATTGATCCATTTATACTGTCTTTGCTAGGTGGAAACTTTACTGTTTCTAATACAGCTATTGTTTCAGCTATTATATTGGCTAGCGGTAGTAATAATTTGCTAAAAGCAGCCTATGCTATTGGTTTGGCGAGGAATCGTTCGGTTCTATTTGCTTCGACATGGTTAAGTCTTTTATTCGTAATTTCAGTGGGATATGCTTATTTAGTTACCTAAATATACAGGCGTAAGTATTACCCGTTAACTTTTATCTAAAACACAATTTTAAGATCAGTCATATATGGAGAATAAAATGAGCAAGCTTGTAATAAAAGTATTTGCAGTGGGAGTGGTAATCGCTATTTTGAGCTATTTATTTCATCCCGAAGTGGGGCAGTTTAGTCTTATGCTTAATGGTTCGCCTGTTGCCGAACCTTTAGTCAGGTTTGCTGCAATCCCGACATTTTTGGTTATTATGCTGGTTACAGGCATTTTGATGGTGTTGCTTTTTTTTGGTGTCGGGGTTTTTATATTCCTTATTGCACTATTTATGGCAGTGTTGGGAATTGGTTTTTTAGTACCCTTTTTCTGGCCTATACTACTGATTATTTTTCTGATAATTATGTTGACGTCGTTTAATCACAATGATTAAACGAAAAGTTTAAAACGCGCTGAGAATCTTGCAGTATAAGACGCCATATTATTTATCTGTATGAGCGGATAATTAGTCGGTTTGGTGGTTTAAATTTCCAAATTAGTACCGTTACGCTTTAACCATGCTCCACATTCCCGGTAATCAGGGCAATGATGCCCAACTGTTTTCCAGAATGCCGATGAGTGATTGTGATGCAGTATATGACACAATTCATGGATGACCAGGTAATTAATAATTGGCTCAGGAGCGATAATAATTTTCCAGTTATATTGAATACCCCCTGTAATGTTGCAGCTTCCCCATCGCGCCTTAAATGATTTAATGGTAATGGATGATGGTTTAACGCCAATTATTTCAGCATAGCGGGCTGTTTTTTCTGTTAACTGAACTTCAGCTTGTTGCTTAAACCATTTAATAAGCAATTGTTTAATTTGTTTGGTGTTATCGGCCGATTTTTCTCTAACAGAAATCACCAGCTCTTCTTGATGGAGCTTAATAGAGGGGTAAAGTCCTGCTTCAATTTTTAATGAGTAATCTTTACCTAGATAAGAAAAGGTTTCGC
>CAJAHC010000127.1 GCA_903939355.1 uncultured Methylococcaceae bacterium
CAGAAGCTTACTGTGCGGGATACTGTCAAAATATTTCGACAGATCAGCATCTATCACTTGCGCCTGCCCTTGCCACATTCCGTCGGCAATAGCTCAATCGCCTGATGTGCAGACTTCTGAGGGCGAAACCCGTAGGAATGCTCGCAAAAATCGGCTTCAAAGATTGGCTCTATCACTAACTTAAGTGCCATCTGAACCACGCGATCTCGAATCGTTGGTATGCCCAGCGGGCGTAAACTACCATCCGCTTTTGGTATCATAATTCGCCTTACCGGATTTACTCGGTAAGTCTTATCTTGCAATTCACGGCTGAGTAACTCCAAGTAACAACCTACTCCTATTCCGCTCTCTATGACTTCAAAGCTCATCCCATCAACACCCGGACTGCCCTTATTAGCCTTAACCAGCCGCCAAGCATGATGGAGTATATCTGCTTGATACAGCTTGTCGTAAAGTGCGTAGAAACGGTAGGCCGGTTCCTGCTTGGCCTTGATATAAAGCTTCCTCTGTAGTGTCCTGATTCTATCAGGGGTTAATAGCAACATGGCAATCCCCTTTCCCTCCACTCTTCAGTTGCGTGAACAAAGCAGGGCGCCTTCCCTCAGCTAGGGTTATGTTGTCCTTAGCCTCAATCGGTACTATGTGCCCCTCCGACTTCCATAACGATCCGCTACGATTTCGTTACCTTATACGCAGCAGTCGGCGGCCTCCCCGCCACCGTTATGGATCTCCAGCACTGGACAATTCAACTTCCGATACATGCCGACCCTGCTACCCCGATGGTTCACTGGTATGGCTTCCATTATCAACATCCCAATACTAAGGCCTTCCCTATACAGACACGAGGTCGGCAACCATATTAAGTTTACGAGGCTACATCTAGGTTCACTTGCGTTACGGCCTATATCTTTGTCGTCTAGGAACTCACGACCCTTGATTACTCAAACGCCGCTCCTTCGTGCTACCAAGGCGTATGGACAACTCCTTGGGCGGGACTTTAACCCGCTAGCTAAATTGTTGTTACTGCGAACGTCAGACCCCTATTTTTCTGATTAGCAAGTGACCAAAGGACAGGACTTTTCTCAACATAAGAAAATGTGATTTTGCAAGACCTGATCCATGATTCTTAGGAAAACTGGATATGAGCTAATAAACCGTGCCCCCTATTATTTTCCTACAATAACTTTACCAGCGCGGCAACAATGCCAATCGATAGTGCAATTAATCCACCCAACTTAATTATCAAGCGTTGTTCAAGTTGAATAAAACGGGAATCTACTTGAGCAAACCCCGTCATCATTTCTCGTCGTAAGGATTCAATTTCACGATGCAAATCGTCTTTCGTTACCAACTCCTTAAGATTAACTTCCAGCACCTCAGAAAGAGCGACTGCCTCTGCTTCCGCTTGTGCGGGTGGAACACCAGCATCTTTCAAGGTATTAGCGAATTTCAATGTATCAAATGTAATCGTTGCCATAACAAACTCCAGCAAATTTCAATATGCCCCTAGTATAACAAATAAATAGGTTAGACTAAATCAACAAAAATGCCATCTTAGGAATGAACACTAGAAGTTCAATTGAGCTTAATCCTGACGCATCAGAAATATATCATTACTCTGGCCCCAGTTATTCCGCTTAATGACATGCTGAGGTGTATTTGGAACAATAATTCGAGGGCGACGAGGCATGACATTTCACTTCTTCAAGGAAATAGCTAGACTTTAGAATTAATGAGCGCTATTTAATAATGGTCTGTCCCCTATTATCTCTACTTGGCTCGAGCTGACGGTTTAGACTGGGAAAAATGCCTTAAGAATTAATGTCAGAATTCCTCCCAGCACCAAACCAACCATCCATTTGATAACGATTAATTCACGTTCCAATCGATTAATGTCGGTTTTTGTAGCAAGCTGAGAATCCATTGCTTAAGAAAATGCAGTCACTAATGCTTCTGCCTCAGCTTTAGCCTGTTCCTCCGGAACACCCCCAGCTCTAAGTTTTTCAACAAATTTCAATGTATCAAATGTAATTGTCGCCACAACAAGCTCCAGCCAATTTTAAGATGCAATTAGTATAACAAATTAAAGGATTTGATTATTATTTAACATAAAAACAATTATTGGAAAACCAGATATGGGCTACTAAACCGTGGTCCGTCCCCTATTATTTTCAAATCAATCGAGTTTGACCCCATTGATTGCCATTGATTTGGAATTGTTGGAGTGGCTTTAGCCATGAGTGCGTGACTAAAGCCCTACCTATTTTGTTGATACTGCAAATATTCGCCCCCTATTATTCATGGATCTAGGGTTGCACTTCAGAGTTGAATTCGCCTTTTATAACACGGTCAAATGATCACTACTTTCGGTATGTACCAAATCACCACTGCGTTGCAGCACAAAATAACCACGCCTTAAGGCCTCTCTTTTGGCATCGTCATTAATATGGAATGTGGCAATGGCACCGTATTGTTTGTAGTTTTGATAAATGGGAAACAGCTTTTTAAAGTTTTGCATCTTACGATCTAGCTTATCTAAATCATTTTCATGGGCTTTGTATTTAACTTCAACAATGCCGACTGCATCTCCGTTAGTCATAATAATATCGTATTCTTCTTCGGTTTTACCACGACGTTTATGGCCGTTCTTTTCAATGTCGTCGAAATGAATACTACCCAAATGAGTATCATTAGCTAAACTATTAAAGAAAAATTCTTCGGCTACATCACCTTGATTATTGGTTACATTACCTAGCGAAATACCCATACGATCTAGCTTTTCTGTCAACATTTTATCGTTGCGCTTCATTTGCTCATCTGTTAAAAGTTGCGCAACAGCCAAACTTGCTACTAGCGCTTTTAATTCTTCATCAGTCATGTTCTTGTCCTCACCTCAATGCGAAATATTCTAACATAGCAAATTATCAGACATAGACAAAATAGCAAGTACCTTATTTAAATCAAAATGTGAGCCAAACTTGCCGCACTAAAAAAACTAAATAACTTAACATAAACACCATTATTGGAAAACCAGATATGGGCTACTAAACCGTGGTACGTCCCCTATTATTATTGTTACTGACCCCAGTTATTCAACGCTTATCAGACGGAGCTTGAGAGGTTTCGTCGGCAAGCCTTTTTCTATGCATTGACTGACTGACTGAGGAATATAACTTTACTCTGACCCCAGTTATTTGCAAACGCCGCTCCTGCGTACTACCAAGGCGTATGGACAACTCCTTGGGCGGGACTTTAACCCGCTAGCTAAATTGTTGTTACTGCGAACGTCTGTCCCCTATTATTTTTGTTATTAAATCAGCTAATTCAGATTGTTCTTGGCTAGCAATGCTTTTAATCGTTCAATCTCTTTTATTGCATCTGCTTTATCTTTTAATGCTGTTTGTTCACGTTGAATAGCTTCATTTTTAGCTTGTCGTTCTTCATCCAGTTCATGCTGTCTTGAGAGTTGTTCTCTCAAGAAATTCTGTCTGGCTTGATAGGCATGATAATCTCTGTCTTTTTCTGAAAATTGTTTTAATGTTTTCATCGCTTGCCTCATTTCTTGAGTGGTCATCCAATCGGGTAATCCCGAGTCATCGTTTAACTGTGCACCCTCTTTAAAGAACCGCAACCAGCGCTGCTGCTCATTAACCACCTGCGGTTCACAAAACTTCTGCAGCTCCAACAGCCAAATACCGCAATGGTTGTTTAAGACCCTGCCTTTAGCATCCCTTAGCTTGTAGGTATGAATATAATCACTATCGCTGAAAATCTTGGAAACGGAGCGATAGCGAAGTGAAGATTTTTAGTCCGCGATAGCCGTAGGGCATGTGTTTTCACGAAGCGTAGCGTAGTGAAAATGCAGGCTTTACGAAACGGCGTCAAGTCATTTGGAACCTATG
>CAJAHC010000128.1 GCA_903939355.1 uncultured Methylococcaceae bacterium
ATTAAATATAAATTATGAATAAAATATTATCAGTTTTCATGTTTGTGGTGTTTTTTACAAGTATGTTAAATATTACAAACGTACAGGCTGAAACATTCACTCTCGATGTCAGAGATTTTCCTCGATCAGAGAGAGAGGGTTATGATAAGGGTTATAGTACGATAGATACATCTTTGCCAATTTTTAAAGCGAGGTTTCTAAAAAGCACAGAGTCAGGTTGTGCTTATTCTTATGATTATATTGATGATAATGGTACTTTTAATCCTAATTCCAAAAATTTCCCAAGTATTCCAGTTAGTAAGATGAGCGCAAATATGATTAATTCTAATGGAATAAAGACCGCTTTATCTATAAAAAATCAGGGTTTCAGGGATCCTTTTAATAGGAGAAATGCTAGTTGCAACTTGGAGTATGTACGTGAATTGAGTATTGAATCTTCTCCACTAAAAAATATAGCTGAGGGTCTGTATACATTTGAATTATGTTTGGAGGGTGTATGTACACAAGTTCCAAATATAAGAGTTAAAAAAACACCCTCTTTTGATGTTGCTTACTATCCAAGTAGTATTCCCTTAAAAGAGTATGATTTTTCCGTTCCAACCACAAAAGTTAATATTGCATTACCCAACATTAGATTGTCAGATATACCTGGTTTAGCGAATGTAATGTTTAAGAGATATATAGGGCTGAATGGTAAATATTCGGAGATGTACGGGTTCAATGCTGTACCGTCTACTACTGTTGGGGGTAGTTCACCTGCAACCAATTATCCTTCATACTGGGAACTACAATCAAACACTCAGGGAAGCGGATCTATAGATAGTTATTTTCCTAATATTACTGATGAGTTAAAGGGGTATAAGGATGGTACATATGAAATTCTGACATGTTTGAATAGGAGTCAAGCGGATTCAATTTCTGCTGGATCGTATACTATGAAATTACCAAAGACAACAGATATTTTCTGTGGTTCAGTTGATGTAAAGATTAAAAACAGTAAGGGGGTCAAGGTTCCTGGTGGCGCTAAGGTTGATTATGATGTTGTAACTAACGCTCCAGCTGAAACTTCATATGTTTTCACAAGAAATTTAACCGTCGGTTCAACTGGTGATGATGTAGGAAGACTCCAAACTTTTCTTATGACAAAAGGATTCCTAAGGATTACTGGGTCGACTGGATATTTTGGAGCACTTACAAAAAATGCTTTAATCGCTTATCAATTGGACAGAAAAATTACTCCGGCAAATGGTTTGTTTGATTCAAATACAAGATCTAAAGTTTCAATTGAGTACAACTCTACGGTAGTGGGTGATACTTCAATCAAGAAACACAATCTGACTGTTATTGTAAGAAACTCTATTTCTGAAAAGGAAACAGTTCAAGGAGTAGAAGCTCCTTTTGTACAGGTTCCTGGAACAAATATGAAAAAGGCAACTGTTCAAATACCTGATAAGGCATATATTTCTCTTGCTATATCTAAAGACAACAGGCCTTATTATGTAAGTAATGAAAGTAATTGTCTTATTATAGGAGATAATCTATGTACAATTACTGTTAGAAAAGATGAGACAATAGATATTAGCTATGGAACCCCGTTTGTTGTAGGTAACCCTAATACATCTGCCTCAAAATATAAAATTACTGTAATTAAAAGTGATGGAGCTACAGGTGTAGTGATTGGCGCTGGAGACTATAATAAAAATTACACAGCTACACTGAAAGCCGTCCCTACTATGGGTGCAAATTTCGTTGGATGGAGTGGAGGAAAATGTAATGGAATAACAACCCCTATATGTTCAATTACTGTTACTGAAAACTCTACAGAAAAAGCTGTATTCGATTCTTCAAAGTATTTAGTAACTGTTACAAAAAATGAAGGTGGTATTGGTTATGTCCTAGGTGGAGGGTATTATAATAAAAACTCCACAGCTACAGTAGAACCCATCTTTATTCCAGGTTCAAAATTCTTAAATTGGAGTGGAGGAAAATGTAATGGAGTTACTACCCCCGTGTGTTCATTTACAGTTACCGGAAGTTCTACAGAGAAAGCAATGTTCTCAACTGTTCCCGATACTACAGTTACTCCAACTCCCGCTATTTCAAAGTATAATATTACGGTAACTAAAAGTGATGGTGCTACTGGTGTTATTATGGGAGCTGGGGACTATGATAAGAACTCTGTAGTTACACTGAAGGCTATCCCTACTATGGGTGCAAAATTCTTAAATTGGAGTGGAGGAAAATGTAATGGAATAACAACTCCAACATGTTTAATTACTGTTACTGAAAACTCTACAGAAAAAGCTGTATTCGATTCTTCAAAGTATTTAGTAACTGTTACAAAAAGTGATGGCAGTAATGGTTATGTCCTAGGTGGAGGATACTATAATAAGGATTCCGTCGTTTCAATTGAGGCTATTGCAAATTCAGAGGCAAAATTCTTAAATTGGAGTGGAGGAAAATGTAATGGAATAACAACTCCAACATGTTCGTTTACGGTGACCGGAAGTTCTACAGAAAAGGCGATGTTCACTAGTTCTCTTTAGTCTGTAGAGCCCTCTGTCTACAATAGATTATTGCCACTAATTTAAAAACCCATCAGATCCATTAGTGGTCGATGGGTTTTTGTTAATTATTAAACCATCAGCGTCAGCTGGTGTGTGTGTGTGTGTGACGCGTAGCATAATGAATAAGTCGCCGAAGTACCCATTCCCCTTCAGTAGCTAGTATTTTCATACTCCTATTTAACTAAATTTTGGAGGGTAAGTACAGTAGAAGGCAACGTTCTAATAAAAGGTTATACACAACTTTCTCAAAAGTAAACACGGCGCGCTATATAAAAATACTCATTATTATAGCCTTTTATATGCCATAGATTCAAGCTGTTCTTTATTTCCAACAGTAAGAATTATTAACTTTATTTAAATGTATAACACTGAATATAAAATGTCTTTGTTTTATTAATTTTATCAAACTCTGCCTTTACAGATTTACTAATTCCGTTATAAGAGCTTATGTTAAGTGAGCCATCATCTTTTAAAATAAATTTAATTGTTCCTGTTTTTACTGGGATATCTTCATACTTTTTGGCTTTATTATCATCATGTACATGTGAGCCTTGATACATGGTATCCATGATAACTATTGATTTTACAGGAGAAGGGGTTGACATGGCAGAAATAGCACCAGAGACAAATGCTTCGGATGGTGATTGAACAGTAGAACCCATTGATATACCAACAATAGGACTAGAATGTGTAGATTCCACTTTTTGTGGAGTATTGTATTCCGCACCAAAAGCGTTGTAATAAACTGTATTGGTATGATATGTAATAAGGTGACAAACAGTATCTCTTTTACCACCTTTTATA
>CAJAHC010000129.1 GCA_903939355.1 uncultured Methylococcaceae bacterium
ATTTGATGCATTTAATACCGATTTAGACTCAGGAATAACGCCTAACAAATGCAACGACAAAATATCTTGCACATCTTCTACACTTAGCATTTCACCTAATTTTACCCTTTCAGGTGAATATCGCGTTAACAGTAGGTATTCTTTAATAGGCTCTTCGTTCTGCTCGGCTCTGCGAGATTTACTGGATAGAATGCCCAACATACGATCTGAATCTCGCACTGATGAAACCTCAGGATTTGTGACAACAAATGCATCATCGGCAAAATACATAGCCAAATGCGCCCCTTTTTCGATGCCAGCAGGCGAATCGCATACTATATATTTAAAGTCTTTTTTTAATTCATCCAAAATCTTTCCGACACCTTCCTGACTCAAGGCGTCTTTATCACGTGTTTGTGAGGCAGGCAAAATATAAAGTAAATTACAATTCTTATCACGAATTAATGCCTGATTAAGAGTAGCCTCTTCATTGATAACATTAACAAAGTCATAAACCACACGACGCTCGCAACCCATTATTAAATCCAAATTGCGTAAGCCTACATCAAAGTCAATTACAACTGTTTTATGACCTTTTTTTGCAAGCCCCATGGCAATAGCAGCACTTGTTGTTGTTTTACCGACGCCACCTTTACCCGATGTAACTACTATAATTCTTGCCACAAATTTTTCTCCGTGTTAATGGTGTTATACGATATCTTTGATGATTAATGATTGGCCTTGCAAATAAATTTGCACCGGCTTGTTGCGCATAGACTCATCTAAATCTTCACTAACTTTATAATTACCGGCAATCGAAATAAGCTCTGCCTGCAGATCAAAACAGAAAATACGAGCTTGAGTATTCCCCTGCACACCGGCCAATGCCCGCCCTCTTATTGTATTGTAAACATGAATATTACCTTCAGCGATAATTTCAGCTCCCGCACTCACTTGAGCCAAAATAACTAAATCACCTGCCGCATAAATTCGCTGTCCAGAACGGACTGGCTGAGTAATTAATACAGTTTGTAAAACATCTGCATCCACATTAGCTTTGGGTGGTGGTACAACTTCTTTTTGTTTTTTACTATCTGTAATAATCGCTGCGGGATTACTGGAATAAATCGGCATAAGTAGCTCTAGTGCCTTTTTATTCTGTAAAGTGTTTCCTCCCCGAATTCCTACCGGCAATAAACCTGCCTTACGAAGAATATCGACAACTTCTTTTACATCAATACGGTAACCTTGTTTATTTATTTCTTGAAAATCAATAACGAGAGGTGTATTTTTGAAAAATTCTGGAGCTAAACCAATCTTCTCTTGAAGTTGTAATTCAATAGCATCTAAGTTATCACTAGATAACACCAAAACGGGCATAGAAAAAGTACTGCTCTTAAATTCTACTGCATTAATTTTACTAACCGTATTAGTTGTTTTTTGAGGGCCTGTCGACATCTTTACAATTCTACTTAATAGTTGGTGTCTAAATTCTAGCACTGCTGGTAAAAAAAATCTTTTTCTAATGCATCATAAATTAACTTAACGTCATTATTACCCTAACGTTTCATAAATATTGGAGATAATAAACCTATTGAGTACTAGTTCTGGACTTATTTAACCCCATAAAAAAAGGTCTCATTCTTTCGAATGTGACCTTTTTTATAATTATTAGTTGGAATTAACAACTTTAAATTATATGCTTAACGTTTTGAGTATTGAGGACGTTTTCTAGCTTTATGTAAACCAACTTTTTTACGCTCTACAATACGAGAATCACGTGTTACAAAACCCGCTTTTCTAAGAGCTGGACGTAAAGTTTCATCATACACCATCAGTGCGCGTGTTAAACCGTGACGAATAGCACCTGCTTGACCAGAAGGCCCGCCGCCTTTAACAATAACATTAATATCAAACTTACTCGACATATCAACGCATTCAAGTGGCTGACGTGAAACCATTTGATCGGTTTTGCGGCCGAAATAATCTTCAATGGCTTTCTTGTTAATAATAATTTTTCCGGTTCCTGATGTTGCGTAAACTCGTGCTACTGCACTTTTACGACGACCTGTTCCGTAATACTGAGCTGCTACCATGGTCTACTCGCTTATAATTCTAATACTTTTGGCTGTTGAGCCTGGTGATCGTGTTCAGGTCCTGCATACACTTTCAATTTCTTGAACATTGCACGACCCAATGGATTGCTTGGTAACATACCTTTTACTGCATTATTAAGAATGCGATCTGGAAATGTTTTTCTTAACTTACCCAAGGTAACTGTTTTTAAATTACCTATATAACCAGTATGATGTTGATATAACTTATTTTTTTCTTTATTGCCGGTCACGCCAATTTTTTCTGCGTTTACAACAATAATATAACTTATTTTTTTTTGTTCTAAATAACCTACGTTTATCCCTGAGATTCAAGTATCTGTAAAAATCTTTTTGCAAAAAATCCCAACAATCCTGCGAAAGATTATATTTTTCGATAAAAATATTAATAGCATCCTGTTTTTCGATACCATGGACGATCAGTTGAGCTACTTCTTTGCGAAATGTAATTTTGAAATATTTCCGTAGTTCATTCACAAAAGTTTGTTGTTTTACCGGCGATAGATAATTGTTGAAAACAATGTTTTTATTTTCAAAATAAGGCAACTGGATCCACAGCATGTTATTTCCATAATCAGGCTCCTTAAAATCCAATGGTTTTTTTTCTATAAAAATTTCCAGCAGATTCAGGAAGTGAGAATTTTTAGGAAAATTGATCGGCAAATTGCCGTATAACGAAACGGCGAATCTCACCAGGTAAGCATCGCATTTAACTCGAATAATGATGTCAGATGGCATAGAGTAAAGTTATTTAGGTTAGTACTGGGATTAAAGGTCTATTGTTTTGTTTTTTTCATTGGTGGTGGTGTGGTTTTCATATATATTTCGATACTGCTTAACGATTATCTTATAATGAAGAAGCATATCACTTATTTCCGTAAGGCTTGTTTGAAGTCTTTTATTTTCATTTTCAAGTTCATCACATTTGTTGCTTACGTCAGAAAAATC
>CAJAHC010000130.1 GCA_903939355.1 uncultured Methylococcaceae bacterium
CATAGGTTCCAAATGACTTGACGCCGTTTCGTAAAGCCTGCATTTTCACTACGCTACGCTTCGTGAAAACACATGCCCTACGGCTATCGCGGACTAAAAATCTTCACTTCGCTATCGCTCCGTTTCCAAGATTTTCAGCGAATGAGTTTGTTTCTTGTTGCAGTTCGGCTATTTCTTGGCGTAACAATTCATATTCTTGTATTTTTCTGTGTAGGTAACTCACGGTCATTTGGGCTTTTTGTTCGATACCATGGGGTGTGAGTAAGTAAGAATAAGCGAGTTTGTTGTTACTATGCCGAAAGTTTTGTATTTTGATATGGCCTATATCAGCAAGTGCTTTAAGGCAGTAGTTAGTTTTGCCCAAGCTGACGCCTAAGGCTTGGGACAATTCGCGCTGGCTTATGCGAGGGTTTGCCTCAAGGATACGCAGCACTTTTAGATGGCTTTCTTTTTGGGGCATGATGGTTAGGTTTGTTTGGGGGTGCGGTTTAACCAGGCTACCGCCCTACTGTGTCACGGTCAGCAAGCGCGGGTGTTGATTTTTTTGTAGGAGCGGCTTTAGCCTCGAGTATCACAAATAGGTTGTATCGGCGTTCACTCTTTGAACGCACTATAGCATGGGGCTATTTTTTTGGGTAATTTTTTGATTAAATACATTTTATAGTCTATGGGCGTATTAGCCATCGGTTATTGCTATTGTTGGTGGTTTTGTTCGGTTTGGCTTATTGATGGGTTTCGCGTTGCTCTACCCATCCTACGGTGGGTGTTGTAGTTTTGTTTGGCGTCTTCTTTTGCCACTGCCGCCAGTATATTCATCTGGATGGTATTGTCGATGTAACAAAAGTCCCAACTGGTTTCGCCATAGCCATTAATGAGTACCGTTTTTGATCACCCTTATTCGATTTTGCGTGATTTGATGCACTAACAGAAACAAAGGGGGTAATTAGCCTTCATTCGCCCTGCCCAATCGCTCAAAATAACCCTTTAACGGCTCGTTCCATTTCATTTAATATTCCTCCTTCCATTATTATTTTGCATAAACAAACGGGCAAAATTGGCTGCCGAAATAATAAAGGTATCGGTAAGCGTTTCGGCTTCTTCAAAATCACGGTCTCCGGTAATAAAAAGATCCGCTTTTGTAAACTGGGCGCATTAAAGAAATTTTGCATCCTTGCGGTCGCGAGGAAAATCTATAGTCAGCGTTGGGACATGCAGGGTGACGGAATCATTTAGCAAATCAAGCCACCGATTAACAAATTCGTCAGTAAATTTAAATTTTTTACGCAGCAAGACATCCCGGTACTCATCCATAATGGCAGGGGAAACAAGCCACTCCCATTCGGGATTATTTAACACCCACAAAATCACCGATTCCGGTAAACCATCGCGTAGCAAGGCAGAAATAAAATATTGGTATCAATTAAAACTCTCATGAACCGCTTCGATACGCCTCAATCTCAGCGGCAATCTCTGCTTCGGTCATATTTTTTGCTTGCGGTAAGCTTTGGGTTTCTTTTAGTAAGGCGTGCCATTTTTCGGTGCGTTGTTGGCGCTGAACGACATCAAGCTGTGGTTCTGGCAAAATCATAATAAGCTTGGTGTGTCTGCCAAACATTGACTGGCAGGATGTGGGTAAACGCGCATTAAGCAACTGACCATCTGGCGTTATATCAACTTCAATTTCAAGTGCTTGCATGTTTTACTCTTGTTTTAAAACAAAACTATTAAAGATTAACTTGTTGGCATTTAGCTAAATTATACTACATATAAAGGTATATTTTGTTTGTTCTGTCTGATGGGTTTCGCGTTGCTCTACCCATCCTACGTTGGGTCCCGGCAGTCCATGCCGGGATGACGGCTCTGACGTTTTTTGCCAATTATTAAGGCTTGTGTTTATCGGTATTTTTTATTATTTACTCACTAAAAATCACATAGAGCCGATTTATTTTTAATCGTTATTGCCGTGATTTTTTATTTTTGAAATAGTGTGCCTAGAGGGTTTAGTCAATTCATTCTTTTACGGCTTTTTGTAAAATTTCTTTAATATCTGCTTCTGATAAGCCTGTTACTTTAGCGATTATTTCAATTGTTGTGCCTGTCTTTACCAGGTTGAGCGCTATATTTTTTGTCGCTTCATTGATACCTTCAATTTTGCCTTCAATTTTTCCTTCTGATTTTCCTTCATAATAGCCATCACCAAATGAGGATTCAAACATACTGGCTTGGTAGTGTAAATCGTCTTTGTAATGTTCGTAGGCTTTTTGTTCGTCTTCGGGCAATTTCATGATGCTGAGTTTTTCTTCGGCTTCTTTTAGGCCTTTGGCGGTAAAGCTTTCTTTGATTTCTTCATTTTTTAAGAAGTAAATCCATTCATCCAAGGTGTCTTTGGCAATGTCGTTAAAGCGGTTTATTTTTATCAGGTAATATTCTGGGTAAAGTGCTTCTACGCTGTCTTTTTTAAAAAGTTGTTTTTGTTTTTCGTTGAGTTCCAACAGGTCATGGTTATGTAACCCGATAAAGCGAGTAGTGCCTTTGTAGATGTAGTCTGTGCCACTGCCTAAATCAAAATAAAGAATGTTGATTGAGATAACTTTGGTGATGCCGGCGTATGATTGGCTTTCTTCCAGATGCTCTATGGCTGTTTTTGAGACACCATAAAATATCCGCTGCAAATAGTCATATTCTCGATCATATTGTATTTCTATGATGATTATTTCTTGTTTGTGGTTGCGTACTTTTAGATCAACCCGGTTGAATTTGTCGACTTTGTAGTCTTTGTTGCTCTCACTGTCCAGTACATCCAGAATGGTAATGTCTTGTTTAAGCAGTTCACTTAAAAACCCTTCCAAAATGCCAAAGTTGGCTTTGCTGCGAAGTAGGCGTTTTATGGCCCAGTCAAAGGTGATTAGTTTTCTTTTAGTCGTCATTTAAAACCGCTTTAATCTGTGTAAATTAAATAGCTAGCCTTGATGATACGAAGTGACATCAAAGATGTAAAGCCTAATCTTCGATGATGTTGCAGGTCATCGGGACGATTTGCAGTTATTCACGTCGGGCACCGTTTTTTGTGCCCGCTATTAAGGTGTTTGGAACTAAGTGAACTGTAGTGGGTAACATCATTAAAATTCTAAGAAAATACTATGATAAGTAAATATAAACACAAGTCCTAATGCCGTCATTTCGGCATGGACTGCCGGAAACCAGTTGCCATGGATGGCATTCTAACCCCAATTAATGTACTGATTTATATTAAAAAATAGTAATGTAAATTCTAAGCTGTACATGATTACATCCCTGTACACTGGATCCCGGCAGTTTATAGCGGGATGACGGCTCTGACGTTTTTTGCCAAAAATCAAGTGCTGTGGAGGTATCGGGCTATTTATCGTATTCGAGATAACCAAGTCGGGCAGTGGAGCAAGGTTTTAGACGTTAGTGTTAAAGGGTAGTGGGTGGTCACGTAGGATGGGTAAAGGCATCGCCGTTTTCATCGGTTATTGTTATTATTGATGGGTTTTGTTCGGTTTTGTTGATGGGTTTCGCGTTGCTCTACCCATCCTACGTTCAGGCTATTTGTTAAGCGTTAATGGGTTTGTTTGTTGTTGCAGCCTTCTCTTGCTCTACCATGGTTTGTCAGAGGGTTATTTCTTTACTTACAATTTTTTCTAGCTCATCGATAAGCACTGGAATATCATCGCGAATAATGCTCCATAATACATCGTTATCGATACCTAAATAACCATGAATTAATCGGTTTCGTGTTGCAATAATTTGTCTCCATGCAACTGAGGGATAACTATCACGAATTTCAATCGGTATATGCGTTGCGGCTTCACCCACTAATTCCAAATTACGAATGGTTGCATCATAATTTAAGCATATCAATCAGATAAAAACGCCATTCTCGTTCAGACATTAATAGCCTCGTTTTCTATAAAAGGCCTAAGTTCAGGTCGCATCGCTTTTACAGTCACTAAATCAACAGGCGTCCCTAATAGATCTTCTAAATAAAATTGCATGCCAAAATATTGTTTCGACGTTGCCGGATTATCAAAATCGACGATGATATCAATATCGCTCTCTGGTTTGGCTTCATTACGCACGGTTGAACCAAATATTGCTAATCGGGTTATGCCGAAGCGTTTAACCAATTCGGGCTTATGTTGAGTCAATGTTTCTATGGCTTGTTGACGATTCATAATCAATTACCTATCAAGTAATAGTGGGCCTATGTAATTTTCTGTAGGTTGTGTCTTTTATTTTAATAAAAAATATTAGGCTGGATGACATGGTTAACCCAATTTTAACATACATCAGAGATCTGCCAGTCATCTTGATGGGTTCGCTGTGCCCAACGGTTATTGGTATTGTTGATGGGTTTCGCGTTGCTCTACCCATCTTACGTTCAGGCTATTTGCTAAGCGTTGAAGGGAGTCGCTATTTTTGCGAAATATTTTTCCGGGCTTCCTGCTCGAAAAATCAGCAAAAAATTACGCGACCGCCAATGCCTTCGGCTGCCC
>CAJAHC010000131.1 GCA_903939355.1 uncultured Methylococcaceae bacterium
CGCCAGCCTCAGCAGTATGATTAAAAACGACATCCATGATGATACCTATACCAGCTTGATGCAAAGCTTTAACGAGGTCTCTAAACTCTTGAACGTGAGTTCCTTGTTCCGGTGTTACACAGTATCCGGGGTGTGGACTAAAGAAACTATGAGTGCTGTAACCCCAATAGTTTTTTAAGCCCATCTCAGCAGTTTTGGCTGGGACGTCTTGTTCATCAAAAGCCATAATTGGTAAAAGCTCGACATGAGTGATGCCCAGTTTCTGGAGGTAAGGTATTTTTTCGATCAGCCCTGAGAATGTGCCTGGATGGGTTACTTTTGAGGATGAATGTCGAGTAAAACCACCAACATGGAGTTCATAAAGAATGGCTTTTTCACTTCTTATTGCCAGTGGTATATCGCCCTCCCAATCATATTGATCATCTGTGACAACAGAACGCATTGCTGTAAGAGTATTGTCGCCAGGTTTACAGGCAGCTTTACGATTCCATCTTTTTTGACTGACTGCTCGTGACCAAGGATCTAGTAGATGTTTTTCTTTTTCGAAACGAAAGCCGGCTTCACGGGCATGTTCATGACCATCCATTCGCCAAGTATACCAAGTACCTGCTGGCAGTTTGGAAATATAAACATGCCAAGAAAAAAAAGTTCTGTTGACATCTTTTTTTAGTTGAATAACTTGAAAAGGGGTATCGCTGTCTGATTCATAAAATAGTAAAAGTTCTACTAGCTCAGCATAGCGACTAAAAATTGAGAAGTTAACCCCTTTAGCATCGAATGTAGAACCCGACGGATAAGGTTTTCCATGTTTTAATTTGTACTCTTGCTGCATAACTACTTCTTTATGGTGTGAAAAAACATGAGACAAGCTACGTTAGGTTTTGATGGTTGATTTTTATCGATGGATAGCAGTAAGTTTTATTGACTATAAACAGGATCAGAATTAAAAATATTATTGACCCTTGTATTTTATATGGCACATTATATTCCATGTCAGTGAGTGTAACGTAAAATATTTCCTGTAATGGTTAAGTGAGATGGCACTTTCTTAACTTTAGCAAAGATGCTTCAGGATTTTATCTTGCAGATCAATTTGCAATGACGGTGCTTTAATGTTTTGTAGAAAGAATTAAGCCTCCTATTTATTCAGCATCGCTAGGTCATATCTAATACAATGGAACCTACGAAGTAATATAAAATTGTTCTCGATTAACTAATTTTTACATTTTTGTGAGCTGCAAATGAATCTTGTTGTTTTTTTATCCGACTTCCTTTTACTTTCAATTTTAATGATCGGTGTGTTATTTATCAATGTCAAATCATTAAATTTTGGTAAAGTTAAGGTCAGTGTTTCCATTTTTTTTCCAGTGGTTCAGTGTTTTAAAGTAGTTAAAAGAACATGTTTCAAAAAATACAGCGTCCTGTTATTGGTATTATTTTTGCCATCCTTGGTAATGGCGACTGAAGGAGAAAGTGTCTTGATATCGTCTCAACGGCTGGATTTGACAATGCATTGGGCGGGTTATTTAGCGTTGGTTATTTTTGCGGTGGCTTATATTTTAGCGATGACAGAGGAAGTCACCGAGTTAAAAAAATCTAAACCTATGGTTTTTGCGGCCAGTCTTATCTGGATATTTATTGCAGGTGTTTATACTAGCAATGGCATGAGTGAGCAAGCAGGACTGGCATTCCGTTCATCTCTTGAAGGCTATGCAGAACTGTTTTTATTTATTATGGTTTCAATGACTTATTTGAATGCCATGGAAGACAGAGGTGTATTTGACAGTTTGCGGGTTTGGTTGTTAAGTAAGAACTTTACTTATCGGCAATTATTCTGGATTACTGGGTTTCAGTCGTTTTTCATTTCGGCTGGCTGTAATAATTTAACAACTGCCTTGTTAATGGGTTCTGTTATTTTGGCGATGGGTAAGGACAATCGGCAATTTGTCACTTTATCCTGTATCAATGTAGTGGTTGCTTCTAATGCGGGTGGTTCATTTAGTCCATTTGGCGATATTACGACTTTGTTAGTTTGGCAAAAAGAAGTTGTGCCTTTTGTAGATTTCTTCGCTTTGTTGATTCCTGCTATTATCAATTTTGTTATCCCCGCCACCATTATGAATTTCTTTATTCCTAAAGAAAGGCCCTCTGCTGTAATGGAGGCCCAAACGATGAAAAGGGGCGGCTGGGTTATCATCTTTTTATTTGTATTAACTATTGTTACTTCAGCTTGTTTCGAAAACTTCCTTCGTCTTCCACCTGCAGCCGGTATGATGTTGGGATTGACCTATTTGAAGTTTTTTAGTTATTACTTGCAAAAAACCCGTGACTCTCACCTTGTCTCGATGTCCATGGATTTATCGGGTATCAAGATTGATTATTCTGATCCTATGATATACAAGGATCATCAAGAAGCAGAAGTGAAAAAGACTCTTGTGAAGGAGGTGCCTTTTGATATTTTTCAGAAAGTAGCGAATCTGGAATGGGATACGTTATTATTTTTTTATGGCGTCATGGTGGGGGTTGGTGGGTTAAGTTTTATTGGTTATTTAGGTATCGCCTCGCATCATCTTTATGGCAGCATTGATCCCACTCTAGCAAACATTTTGGTAGGAATTGCTTCTGCATTTGTCGATAACGGGACTATTATGATGTCTGTACTGACTATGGCACCTGATATTTCTCAAGGTCAATGGTTGTTGGTTACTTTGACCGCTGGCGTAGGTGGAAGTATGTTAGCGATTGGTTCGGCTGCAGGCGTAGGTTTGATGGGGCAAGCTAAGGGTATTTACACATTTACCAGCCACTTGAAGTGGACTCCAGTTATTGCGTTAGGTTACGCAGGAAGTATTGCCGCTCACTTTTTAATTAATGCACGTTATTTTTAGATCGTAATCGATTTAGGCTTCACTGTAATAAAGGATTTCAGTCTTTGTTGCCTATGACCATTAGGGTAGATCGTGGTTTCTGAAGTTGCAGTAAATAGTTTTGATGCCCCTGCATTTTTAAAAAAACTAACAACACGTCCAGGCATTTATAAAATGCTTAATGAGAAGGGCGAGATTATCTACATAGGTAAGGCAAAAAACCTTAAGAATCGGGTTTCCAGCTATTTTAAAAATAACACATCTTCCATTAAACAGCGGGTTATGGTGGCAAAAGTAGCTGCCATTGAAGTCACGGTGACGTACACTGAAGGCGAGGCATTACTGCTTGAGTGTCAGCAAATCAAGCGTCACAGGCCGCGTTACAATATTTGTTTAAGGGATGACAAGTCTTTTCCTTACATATACTTGTCCAGTGAGCAGGATTTTCCACAAATAACCATTCATCGGGGGGCAAAAAGTAAAAAGGGTCGTTATTTTGGCCCCTATCCGAGCTCAGGCGCGGTTAGGGAAAGTCTAAAGTTATTACAGCGTTTGTTTCCAATACGCCAATGTGACGATACTATTTACAATAATCGTACTAGGCCTTGTTTACAACATCAGATAGGACGATGTACGGCGCCTTGTGTAGGATTGATTGATAAAGCCCACTATGCTTTGGATGTGCAAAGTACTGTTATGTTTCTGGAGGGTAAGGGTAGTTTGTTGATTGATCAACTGATTATCAAAATGGAGCAGGCTGCGGCCAATCTGGATTTTGAAAAAGCCGCCAGTTTTAGAGATCAAATTACAAAGCTGCGGTCTGTACTGGAAAAACACTTTGTCTCTGGAGAAAAGGGTGATGTGGATATTATCGCTTGTGTAAGCAAGGGTAATATAGCTTGTGTTCAGGTTTTTTTTATTCGTAATGGACAGCATTTAGGTAATAAAGTTTTTTTTCCAGGCATTATAGAAGAGCATAATGCGGGAGCTATTGTGCAAGCTTTTATACCTCAATATTATTTCGATAAGCCAGTGCCTTATGAGTTAATAGTCAGCCATGAATTGGAAGAAACGGCCTTATTAATTGAAGTATTAGCGGGTCAGGCTAAGCATCCAGTAGCTATCGCTAGCAACGTAAGAGGTGAGCGTTTAAAATGGCTGCAAATAGCCATTACCAATGCTGAAAATTCATTATTAAGTAAGTTATCTGATAAGCAAGGTATTTATGCGCGGTTTCTTAGTTTACAAGAAGAATTAGGTTGTAAAAATATACCCAAGCGTTTGGAATGTTTTGATATTAG
>CAJAHC010000132.1 GCA_903939355.1 uncultured Methylococcaceae bacterium
GACCAACTATTCATAAATTTTTTCAAATTTTTAAAAGTATAAAGCTAATATCGTGCCAACAATAAGTAAAACATTAAATATGGTTAAATTCATATAGTTGTATTTTTTAATTTGTCGCATAAAAACACAATTATCAAGGCAAAGGGTTCAAGAGAGCCTATCAGCGTCTTTCATTTCAACCGTTTTTACCAATGAGAGACTTCAATTATTTCTTACAAGCAAGAAAAAACCTAATGGAATCACTTCAGTGAATGCCATTAACTTTTTCTATAATTCCCATGAAACAAGCTATTACCTACACAAGAAGAATTGATCTTATTGCACTAAATTAAGAGTCGTGTTGAGGATGAGTGGGCAAACAAGTTGAAATAGACCAAGCTACAATATAGATTCATAAATACTGAAATCAATTGGGCAACCAGAATGGCGAATATATACCTTCGTATTTGGCCGCTAAATATACTTTAGTGATACCATTTAATGTGGTTCTCTTCACTTGGAATATTAGCATATTCATGAGTGGGAACAATTCGCGGCGTATAATGATCGAATGGGCGATTTGTCGGCACTATAGCCTCATAGATGTAGCCGTTAACCGCACCTGACAAGCTTGTTTTACGCGTCATAGGTTGTAAAAAATAATCGTCATTATCTTCAGCATTTGCAAAGATTTCCACCTTCACAAAGTCAACCGGTAATTCATCCAGATATACGTGCAGCGTTGCATAAAATCCCTCTTCAGATAATTCAATCTTAAAATTTTGCATGTAAATGCCTGACCAATGAAGGATTATCTGTTGTTGCCATGCAACTAATTCTTTTGCAATTTGCACGTTATTTTCTATACGTTGCCGATATTGTTTGATTGCCGAGGTATAGTAATTTTCAACGTAATCACGCAACATTCTATTGCTACTAAATTCTGGGGCCAAAGTTGCCATACTTCTTCGTATACGAGCGACCCATTGCAAAGGAATACCTCGTTCATCACGCTGATAGAACTCTGGAATAACCTGCTGTTCGAGCAAACAATAAAGCTCATCTGCCTCAACGGCATCCCATCCTGATTCGGAATGAGTCTGACCATCACCCAAAGCCCAACCAACGTCCGGTGAATATGCCTCTGCCCACCAACCATCCAACTCGGAGAGATTAAGTCCACCATTAGCCAACAATTTCATGCCACTGGTTCCACAGGCCTCCGAAGACCTGCGTGGCGTATTAATCCAGACATCAACACCTTGTACAAAATGCTGAGCCATAGCCATATCGTAATCAGCGAGAAACACCATATGCTTTCTAACTTCAGGCCTACGAATGAACTTATTGACTACCTGAACAAGTCCACACCCCTCTTTATCAGCTGGATGAGCTTTTCCGGCAATAACCAATTGAACTGGATAATGACTATTATTGAGCAGACGAATTAAACGGTCGGGATCTTGGAGCAATAAATTAGGCCGCTTATATTCTACAAAACGGCGCGCGAAACCCAATGTGAGCGTATTCGGATCGAAAATATTCTGCACTATTAATTGTTCCTCTTCCGTTGCTTGCCTTAACCTCAATTGTTCGATTGTACGTTGTCGAATATAACGAACCAGTTTTTCACGACTTTCACTTCGGAAGCGCCATATGACTTCGTCTTCAATGGCCTCTATTTTTTTGCGTAAAGTATTTACTTTACCTGCCCAACGCCCTTTTCCACAGGCTGAAGTCCATAAAGTATCAGTAAAACTGGAATCCCAAGTTGGCACATGGACACCATTAGTCACATAACCCACCGGAATTTCCTCAATTGGCCATTGCGGAAAGAGTTGGTAAAACAATTGTCGACTAACTTGGCTATGTAACCGACTGACACCATTCACAGTAGCGCAGGTTCGTAAGGCAAAATATGTCAAATTAAATAATTCATCTGTAGGGTCTATTGATGCTTGCCCCATTGTCAAAAACTGATTAAATGGAATCCCCAATGCTTGTACAAAATAATTTAAATATTGATGAATTAATTTTGAATTGAAACAATCAAAACCAGCACTTACAGGTGTATGAGTCGTAAATATATTACCCGCTCGCGTAGCCCAGAGAGCTTCCTCGAAAGAGACACAATGCTTTTTCTGAAAAGAACCAATGCGTGCCAACGCAACAAAAGCAGCATGACCTTCATTTAAGTGGCAAATTTCCGGGTTTATTTCCAGCGCTTCAAGTAATTGCCACCCACCAATACCCAAAACCATTTCCTGCAGTAAACGCATTTCATAACCACCACCATACAACTCTGATGTAATAGCACGATCAATCGGGCTATTCATCAGATCATTACTATCTAATAGATATAAGGAAACACGTCCAACTTGAACCTCCCAAGCACGCAAAAACAAATTACGTGCGGGTAACTCAACAACAATAATCAGCCGATTACCTTGCTTATCTAATGCAGGTCTTATGGGTAAGCTGGCAGGTTCGTTATAAGGGTAAAACGCTTGTTGCACACCTTGCGCATCGATCAGTTGTCGAAAATATCCCTGCTGATACAACAAACCCACCCCAACTAATGGCAGATTCAAATCACTTGCTGACTTTAGTAAATCACCAGCCAGTATTCCCAGACCTCCTGCATATATTGGTAAAGCCTCACCAAGCCCATATTCCATGCTGAAATAGGCAACTATTCCTAATTCAGACTGCGGATACTCACACTGAAACCAACCATCTTGCTTGTAGTACTCAGCACGCTCGTTCTTTAATTCCTC
>CAJAHC010000133.1 GCA_903939355.1 uncultured Methylococcaceae bacterium
AGAAGACGGCATACGCGATCTATCGCTGTGACTGGAGTTCAGACGTGTGCTTTCCGATCTCCCGCGCCATCAAACCAGGTAAAAATACAATGGCAGGAGACTTCAAGGTGACATCAACTGGTTTGTAAAGAGCAATTGATAACTCTTCACCTTGATGATTAATGGTCATTCTAGTTGATATGACCTGTTGCGATCCTAGACCTGATAAATCTCCACTGGGTATATTAACGGCATCTAGGGCGAGCGTATTACTGGGAGTCAATGTCTCAAGTGTGCTGCAACCATCAGCCAAAATAAAAAAAATGCCAGCAAAGATAAGCCTTAAATGCATATAGTAATTCCAGTCAAACAATCAATAAGATAGATTGTATTTTTAACTCTCGAAGTTTAAAAAAGTCAAAACAATGAAGTGTAAAATTATCGTTAGTCCCCGATACTTTTACTAAAAAAGATACAATTAATAGACGATAATAGTATTCGCCTAAGGTTGACCTTAGTACTTCAAGAAAGTTCACTAATCCACAGTAGTTATAATATTCAGCTTGATTATTTGAGAATATTTAACTGCATTGAATATCGTTACAACTACCTTATTTGTATTATTGATGTTAGCAATATTTTGACCAAAATTGATTGAAAGCTTGCTCAGTAAAAGTCGGTATAGCTTTAAAAATGAGTATTTAAAGCTTTGAGTAGGGACTTAATGCTCGAATAGGATAAATTTTTTTCTGGAAATAAAAGATATGAAGGCAAAATTGTCGGATGAAATTTTGTCCAGAATGCCTGACGACCTCCGAGATGAAAAACTCTCTTTGAAATTTGATAGATCCAACGCGTTATTATCTCAGAAAACCTACCTAATCCAATAACTTCTCCGAGCTGGCCAACTGGAACTGGACCGGCTGTAACAGACTGACAATTTTCTTTTGCTAAGGCTTGTAGTACAGAGATTACTAATAATTCGGAAATGCCATGAGGCGCATCATTGGCTATTAGTATATTATTTAATAACCATCCATTAGTTGATTTGAGTTCACTAAGTATTACAACTCCAATTATGTTCTCTCCTTTTTCAGCATAGAACCAACGTTTTCCGACACAATCTTCAAATAAAGCAAAATCAGCTAAATAAACTTGCGGACCTTGTCGCTGTTTTTGCCAGCTTGTTGCGACTTCTTGTAGTGCCATTTCAATAACTGGATTTCCTCCCGTATATTCTTGCACCATAACCCCATCACGCAATGCATGTTTTACTCTATTCCGAATCAATACTGCCTTGGGTCCGACTTGCTCAATAGGGTTACTAAGAGGATTTAATACAAATTTTTCTCCAAATTCAATCAAAACAGAATGTAAGTTGATAACTGCCCAATTGGCAAATTCTTCTGATGCGATGATATAAACAACTCCAGTATCACGATCCAAACAATGCTGTTGAAAAGCTTTGGCTAGTTCATATTTATCTTTTGTAGCACATACTGGATCGCCAAAAACCACTGCATTACCTGATTCGACGCGGTAGCCAATAAAACCTTCTATGTCTGGTATTGCAAAATAATGGCATGTCGCCGATAACAGTCCTTCTGTATTAACATCACCCCATTTACGCACAAGGTTAACTATAGCATTACGATCAAGCGGCTTTTTTTCATTTCCTGATTTGAATTTCATAAAGTTATTTACTCAATAGTATGTTTTTTATCAACTATATTTACCATGGTGACATCCAACTTCAAGATATACTGTAATCGTTTATGTTTAACGTCCTCTAAAGCAATATGGCTTTGCTAAC
>CAJAHC010000134.1 GCA_903939355.1 uncultured Methylococcaceae bacterium
CATATAAAAACTTATATTTTGAGTCTTCAATATAATTAATGTACCTTTCGAATATGCTTAGGAAAAGTCCCATCCCATCCAAAAAATTCTCTGGATTATTTATATCCCCAAACCTATATCCCTTCGCGTAATCAAGAGCGCACTCCATATCGTGAGAAATTGGACTTTCTTTGATGTCATCAACAGTTAAATCACGGCAACCCTTTTCGTCATTGTCAATATAATTAACTAAAGGCTGATTAAGACTGGCCAAATAAAAATTTTTGCCCAGTACTTCAAGAAGCTCTTCGCTTAAATAATTACAAACACCAACAACTTCTTGCTGAACTTCTTCGAGAGTGAAATCTAATTTTTTTCTTGCCATGATGCTTTTCCTATGAATAATGTCATTTAGAGAAAATTATAAATGATATTATTCATATGTCAAATATCATTTAATCTTTTGACGCCTTACCTTAAAAAATTTTTGAGGGGGAGAGTTGGGGTGAACGCTCTCTAAAACACACATACTGCGATTTCCTGAGTCTACTTTTCTGCACTACTCCACACCCTGAGGAACTCTCTGTCGATATTGAAGTGCTGGAACCGTGGCGCAAATCTGTCGAGACACGGAAAGGCTCAATTAATGGAGGCGATCATGATGATCTAGAATACTGAATATGTGCATCAGGTTAAATTTGGCAATGGTAAAATCAGTTTCATCACTTTTAGTGCCCATATCCCTGATAAATCCTACTGGATGCATCGAGATGATTAAAAAGGTATCATTGCGGCTTATAATGTTTTTACTTCCTGACGCTTACAATCGACAAAATGCTGTTAAAAGGTATCGTTCAGGGGATTTTCGCTTCGATCACTCAAAAAATAAGAGCACATGGATCACTCTACACACAACAAAATTGTCAGTTTCATCTGGTCTATCGCTGATGATTGTCTAAGGGATGTTTTTGTACGCGGCAAATATCGTGATGTTATTCTGCCGATGTTCGTGTTACGACGATTAGATTGCTTGCTAGAGCCCAGTAAAGATGCAGTGCTTGAGGAAGTTCGCTTTCAGCATGATGATGCTAATATGGCTGACCTTGATCCTCACGGCTTGCGTGATGCTTCTGGTTACGTTTTCTACAATACATCCCGCTTCACCTTGAAGTCTCTACTCGGCAATCATTCTCAGCTGGAAGCAAATCTCAAGAACTATCTTGATGGCTTTTCGGATAACGTCAAAGAAATCATCGAAAAGTTTGATTTGCGTAATCAGATTCACAAAATGGCACAGTCTGATGTACTGCATGATGTGATCGAGAAATTTGTCTCTGAAGAAATCAATTTAAGTCCAGATGACCGCAAAAGCCTTGATGGTCGAATTCAGACGGGTCTTTCTAACCTTGGAATGGGTTACGTCTTTGAAGAGTTGATTCGCAAGTTCAATGAAGAAAATAACGAAGAAGCGGGTGAGCATTTCACGCCTCGCGAAGTCATTAAGCTGATGACCAATCTGGTCTTTATTCCAGTCAAAGATCAGCTTCCCAATCCACTCACTATCTATGATCCCGCTTGTGGTAGCGGAGGTATGCTCACTGAATCGCAGGACTTCATCACAGATCCAGAAGGTGATATCAAAGCGAAGGTTGGCACGTATTTGTATGGCAAAGAAATCAACCCAGAAACCTATGCCATTTGTAAGTCCGATATGATGATCAAGGGCAATGACCCCGAAAACATCTTGTTCGGCTCTACCTTGTCGACTAATGACTTTTCAGGCAAGCGATTCGACTTCATGTTGACTAATCCGCCCTATGGAAAATCATGGTCGGGCGAACAAAAACACATTTTGGACGGCAAAGAAGTTATTGATCCGCGCTTTGAAGTTGAACTTAGTGATTTTCGTAATGGTGATGCAAAAAAGGAACGTGCTATTCCCCGCTCCTCAGATGGTCAGCTGCTGTTTCTGATGGAAATGGTCGACAAAATGAAGCGTCTGAGCGATAGCCCCAATGGCTCACGTATAGCCTCTGTTCACAACGGATCAGCCTTGTTCACCGGTGATGCAGGTAGTGGCGAAAGCAACATTCGTCGTCATGTGATCGAAAATGACTACCTTGAGGCTATCATTCAACTACCGAACAACCTCTTCTACAATACAGGAATCACAACTTACGTTTGGGTATTATCGAATCACAAAACCGAACAGCGTCAGGGCAAAGTTCAATTGATTGATGCTTCAAACCTGTATCAGAAACTACGCAAAAACCTTGGCGCAAAGAACTGCGAGTTCAGTGACGATCATATCAACCAGATCACTCAGCTCTACCTTGATATCACTCATGATGGCATATCCAAGGTCTTCAATAACAGGGATTTTGGCTACTATAAAGTCACCATAGAACGTCCTTTGAGGCTTGCGGCACAATTCAGTGATGAACGCATCGCTACTTTGAGATACGCTCCTGGTATGCAAGAAATCATGGAATGGGCGTACGGCAAATATGGTGAAGAGGTCTATGCCGACCTAAAACCTCATGCCAAAGCTGTCGATGCCCACTTGGAGCACGAGGAAATAACGCTATCACCAAAGAATCGCAAAGAGCTGGTTTCCGAGGCAACTTGGTGTGCACAACGAAACATCATGAAGGCAGCACAACAAGTAGCCGCCGAAATAGGTACTGATGAACACCTCGACTTCAATCAGTTTGAGAAGCAGGTAGATGAAGTCATCAAGACCTTGGGCATGAAGTTGACTAGCCAAGAACGCAAGCAAATATTGAATGCTGTAAGTTGGCGTGACGAAAGAGCAGCCAAAGTCATCAAAAAGCTGCATAAGTTCAGTGCCTCAAAACTTCGGGATTTGGAACAAAACCTAGATACTGCAAACGAAAAACTGATGGACTACGGCTATTGGCTTACCGATAAGGCAGGCGAGTATATAGAGTATGAAGCCGATAGCGAGTTACGTGACACCGAAAACGTGCCTTTGGCTAACAATGCCGAACCATCAACATCAAGCATCATTCATACGTACTTCATTCGGGAAGTACGTCCCCATGTCGAAGATGCCTGGATAGCACTGGACAAAACGACCATTGGCTATGAAATTAGCTTCAACAAATACTTCTACCAACACAAGCCATTGCGAAGTCTGAAAGAAGTCACCCAGGAAATTCTTACGCTGGAAGCTGAAACGGATGGATTGCTGAAACAACTGGTTAGTTTTATTGGAGATGTGAATTAAATGCAAGAGATTCAAGGAAAAACACGAACCGTACGTGAGCTACTTTCTGGTGCCAAATACGGAATCGACTATTACCAGCGAGAATACAAGTGGCAAACTAAACAAATGTTCGAACTAGTCTCCGATCTGACCGATAAGTTCATAGACGACTATCAAGACATTCATCAGCGAGCCGACGTAGCCAATTATGGACATTACTTTCTCGGCTCAATCGTAATTAGTCAGCATGCCAATGAGCGTCTGATCGTAGATGGCCAACAGCGAATGACCAGTCTGACCTTGCTACTACTGTACTTAAATAGTCAGCAGAAAGGACGCGATGATATCGAACCCGTTGAAGAATTAATTTTCTCTAAAAAATTTGGTACCAAGTCATTTAACTTGAGCGTTCCAGAACGTAACGACTGCATGGATTCATTGTTCGATGGTCTAACTTACGATGTGATCGACCAATCAGAATCTGTGCAAAATCTCATCGGGCGCTTTAATGACATTAGTGAAGCATTTCCTCAAGAAATTGCTAGCACAAAAGCGTTACCCTATTTTGTAGATTGGCTGCTTGAAAAAGTCCATCTGGTAGAAATCACCGCTTATGCAGATGCCGATGCTTACACCATCTTTGAAACCATGAATGATCGTGGCCTTAGTCTAAGTAATACAGATATGCTTAAAGGTTATTTACTGGCAAGTATCACC
>CAJAHC010000135.1 GCA_903939355.1 uncultured Methylococcaceae bacterium
ATCAACATAAACCTTATACTGAGCAAGATTATTAAAGGTATTGTTTAGAGGAATTATCTCATACGGTTTATTGTCAACCAGGACACCAAACACTTTCAGATCTGTGGGGAGAAGCAGCAATAAATAGAAATCGCTGTTTGCACTAACGGTGGCCACTGGTTGACCCGGCATGATCATGTCGCCGGTATTCACCAGTGTTTTTGAAATCTGGCCATCAACAGGCGATCGGATTGTAGTATAGGTCAGCGAATTATGAATGTCGTTGAGATTTTGTTTTATGGACTCAATTCCTGCTTCCAACAAAGCAATTTTGCCTTCTTCTGTCTCCGATTGTTCAATGGAAGCACCCTTCACGGCCAGTAGTTCGGTTGTTCTTTTGTGTGTTGAAATAAGATTGCCAAGAGCTATTTTTTGAGCAGATAGCTGTGCCTCAAGACTTTTAAGGGTGCTTTCGAAACTCGCATTATCGAAACGGGCTACAATCTCTCCTTTTTTAACGGCTTTTCCACTGCGTTGCATAAACTCAACACGTGCTGATACACGGGATGAAAGGTTGACATCCTTGTCATTTTGTGTTTGGGCGAGGTATGGCAAAGTTAGTTTAACCGGCTTGAGCTCAGCTTTCATGCCCGAGACTGTGATCGCATAGCTTTTTGCTCGAGGCAGTGAATCTTCATTCATCTTTGTCCGCATTATAACAAAAGTTCCGCAAAGCGCCAAAATAAGTACAGCAACTATGCTCAAAATAATTTGGTTTTTCTTCATTTTACAATCTCCTCAATATTATTTCCATAAATTACGGCAAGTTTCATAATCATTTGCCATTTCCGGGTCTGGCTGTTAAATAGTTTTGATTGCTCAAGAACAACATCATCTTCATATTTCAGATAATCTTCCATCGACATTTGGTCAGAATTATAGCTGACTTTTGCAATAGCGAGTAGTTCCTCTTTGTCCTTAATACTATTGTGGTAGAGTTGAATGGAGTTTTCGATCAGTAGTGAACTATTCTGAAGCCCGATAGCCTGAGTGGTTAATTCCAGTTTAGTCTTTTCCAATTCGTTTCTGCTGGCCTCCATGTCAAGACGACTTTTCCTAATCTGTGCATACTGGTCCATCGTGAAAACGGGAATACGAAGTGACACTCCAACAGTGGTATAGTGATTATTCACATGGACGCCGTTGTTGTATGCCTTTGCAAAATTTTCGCTGTAGCCACCCTGAGCAACCAGGGAAGGTAAAAGCTTTTCCTTCTCTGCACGAATGGCCATCTTACCGGCATTAACCTTTTCGATCTGAGGGTTAAGCGAAAGCATCTCACCGCTTTGATAAGTGCCCGTCTGCTCCATAGCTAATGGCTGTGTGAGGGTAATACCGGTATATGAAGCAATCATCGCAATCACCTCTTCCCTCTGCATGGCCAGGTCATTTTGCATGAGGGCAACTTCATTTACTGCATTATTGATCTTCAGTAATTCAGCACCAAATCCCCGCCCGTTGTTCAATTTAATAACCACAAACTCTTTGGTCTTCATCAGGGATCTTCTCTTACTTTTCAAGGCCAGGTCCAGTGATTCAATGTACTGAAGGTTAGC
>CAJAHC010000136.1 GCA_903939355.1 uncultured Methylococcaceae bacterium
AGCAGTGAAAAAAGCCAAAAGCAACCGCTATGATCTTATTCTGATGGATATACAAATGCCTAATATGTCGGGACTTGAAGCCACCAAAATTATTCGGGATTTACCGGAATGGGCAACAACTCCCATTATTGCTTTAACAGCCAATGCTTTTACCGAAGACCGCCGTGCTTGCCTTGAAGCAGGCATGAACGACTTTATTGCCAAACCTGTCAATCCTGACTTACTTTTTTCTACTCTACTGAAATGGCTGCCCGAACGAGTAGTTAGTGAGCATGACCGTAGGGTTGCAAAAATTACCACGCCAACGAATTTAGAGTCCGTTACTGCAAGCGAAACAGCCAAAATACGCATGGCAAAAATTCCGGGGCTAAACATACCCTATTGCCAATCATTACTTGGCGGTAATGCCGAAAAATATATGGAATTGCTGACTATTTTTATCGAAACACACGCTGATGATATGTCGCTGTTGTCAGCAAACCTTAGCAAGGATAATCAAATGGTAGCCAAGCGACTGATACATACGCTTAAAGGCACGGCAGGAACGCTAGGCTTAGAGAAACTGGAGACAATGTCTAGAAATCTGGAAGAACTATTACAGGAAAATCAATACCAGAGCCTACCAGGCGATGTCATTGATCAGGCCATAAAGGCAATTACCCTTGAGTTCAATGCCATTAACGCTGTCTTGCCCCAAGCACCGGTGCCTCCGGCACAAGCTAATAGTGTCATAACCAATAAAAGTAAGGTAATCGCATTGCTTGACAAGCTGGATCAATTATTAAGTCAAAACGATTCATCTGCTCTGGCACTATTTGAAGAACATGCCTTTGATTTTCAAGTCACTCTAGGCACAGCCTTTAATAACCTCAACCGGCAGATGAAGACGTTTGAATTTGAAAAAGCCCGTGAAACAATAAAGCCATTTTTAAAATCGTAACTTATCGCTGTCTTACAAATTATGCTGAGCCAATGCCCATTGCACATGTTCTTTAACCATTTCCGATGGATGATTAAGCTTGGCTTTCAAGGCGTCTATAATAATTTCGGATACAGGTGCATTGCCCAAGGCAACTGCAGTATTTCTCAACCAACGCTGATGACCAATACGACGAATCGCAGACCCTTCTGTTTTAGCTAAAAAGGTCTCTTCACTCCAGGCAAACACATCCAGCAACTGCTGAGTATTAAGTTGCTGACGGGGATTAAAATCTGCTTCAGCCGTTAATTTGGCAAAGCGATTCCACGGACAGACAATCTGGCAGTCATCACAACCATAAATACGATTACCTATCAGTTTTCTATAGGGTTCTGGAATTGAGCCCTGTAGCTCTATGGTTAAATAGGATACACAACGCCGAGCATCGACTTGATAAGGTGCAACAATTGCTTGCGTTGGACAGATATCTAAACAAGCAACACAATCACCACAATGGGCAGTAGTGGAATTATCGACAGGTAATGGCAAATCAATAAAGAGTTCACCTAAAAAAAACCACGAACCTGCTTTTCGATTAATTAAATTAGAATGCTTACCTATCCAACCTAAGCCAGCTTTTTCAGCCAACGCTTTTTCCAATACCGGCGCACTGTCAACAAAAGCTCGCATGCCTACATTAACAGCTGGGTTCTGAGATATTGATGCCGTTTCGGTCTGAATTTTATCCGCCAGCTTTTGCAGGCGGTTACGCATCATTTTGTGATAATCACGCCCCAAAGCATAGCGTGATATATACGCCGAAGTAGGGCTGTCCAATGCCTGATTCATGGTAACTGAGGACTCTGTCTGGTAATCCATGCGGACAGAGATTACCCTGACAGTTCCTTCATGTAATAAAGCAGGACGACTGCGTTTAAGTCCATGGCGTTGCATATAATCCATTTCGCCATGATAGTTATTGGCAAGCCAATCTTGTAAATGAACTTCTGCTGCTGATAAGTTAGTATCAGTGATGCCAACCTGTTGAAAGCCCAACTCCTGACCCCACTGCTTAATCTTCAAAGCAAGCTCAAGCAAATCTTGAGAGTTCAACTCGTTCATGTTAAAAAATCAACAATTCCTCAGTTAGTTATTGCTTAGACTAAACATTACCCCTTGCTCTGGGTTTATTGTTTGAATTACCGGATGGCCTACGAGCTTGGCTTGAGTTTCTGGGCGGACGTGGTGCTCGTGGTGGCTCTGGTGGCATGGGAGGAGCGACATCTGCAGCCTCAAAACCCTGTATTTGTTCACGTTTAATCGGTGCACCTATCAATTTTTCAACCAGTCGTAAGGCTGAAACCTCATCATGGGATACTAATGAGATGGCCTGACCTTCTTCTCCGGCTCTTCCTGTACGACCAATTCTATGCACATAATCAGCCGGCGAACGTGGCAATTCATAATTAACCACGTGCGGAAGTAAGGCAATATCGATACCGCGTGCGGCTACATCAGTTGCTACTAACACTCGGATCTCACCTGCTTTGAATCCTGCCAATGCACTGGTTCTGGCACCCTGACTTTTATTACCATGAATAGCAGCTGCTTTTATGGCAATCTTATTAAGCTTTTCAGTCAGTCGATTAGCACCATGCTTGGTACTGGTAAAAACCAATACCTGTTGCCAGTTATTGGTTTTTATTAAATGACAAAGTAGTTCGGCTTTATTGGCTTTATTACATAGATAAGCGATTTGCTCTACCGTTTCTGCAGCGGTGTTACGAGCTGCGACTTCAATTTTTATCGGATTAATCAATAACCCTGTAGTGAGCTTGCGTATTTCTTCAGAGAAAGTCGCCGAGAACAGCAAGTTCTGACGTTTTTTAGGCAACAAAGCAATTAGCTTACGAATGTCGCGAATAAAGCCCATATCCAACATTCGATCTGCTTCATCCAATACCAGTATTTCAACTTTATCCAACTTGACTGCATTTTGATTAACCAAATCCAGCAACCGACCTGGAGTTGCCACCAGCACGTCGACACCTCCTCTTAAGCGCATCATCTGTGGATTTATTTTTACCCCACCGAAAACAACTTCAGTTTTTAAGCGCGGATGGATATGGGCGCCATACTTACTAACTGATTCACCTACCTGTGCGGCAAGCTCACGAGTTGGCGTTAATATTAATACTCTAATCGGACGGTTGGCACCGTAAGAATGTTGTGACATGCGGTGCAAGATGGGCAAAGCAAAACCTGCGGTTTTACCCGTTCCGGTTTGCGCAGCAGCCAAAAGATCATGACCGTTTAATACTGCAGGGATAGCCTGTAATTGAATAGGTGATGGTGTGGTGTAACCGGCTTCAGCAATAGCACGTAATAGTGGATCTGATAAACCGAGTTTGGAAAATGGCATGTAGTGATCTCAAATGATGGCTGCTTTTAATGTATGTTGCAGCACTGGATGTAAAATGAATTTATGGATAAGAACGCAAGTTAAGAACAGTCATTCATCTTAATTCGCAAAAATTATTGTAGGCTTCTGGGGTAATTTATCCTTCCTAGGAGCAGAAATTATTGACTCAACAAAGTCATAGATTCTATCTGCTTTAATGGTCCAGGTTTTCATATAAAACGGACCCATGTGAGCTAAAACTAAGTGATTTATTAATTTTTGACCTTATCATCATCAAAGCCAAACAGTGGCTAATATAACACAATAAACTGCCAACGCCCAATCATGCTTTCAAGGCCTGCCTTTCAGGACTTGTGACTTTCCGGATCCAATCATGCTTTCAAGGCCTGCCTTTCAGGGTGCAGATTCGACCGGATTCATATTACCGGCCATCCTCATCAGTGCAACGAACTCCTGAC
>CAJAHC010000137.1 GCA_903939355.1 uncultured Methylococcaceae bacterium
ACCTTTCTACTGTTCCAATCGATCACGGCTGTTAGATAAACAAATCCTCTTGCCATCGGAATATAACTCGTATCTAGTGCCCAAACCTGGTTCGGTTTGTTTATCGTAAGCGTTCTCAGTAAATAAGGATATATCTTGTGTCCTGGTTCTTTCTTACTCGTATTAGGCTTACGGTATACAGCGTTGATATTGATTTTTTTCATTAACGTACTGACATGTTTACGACCAATATCGATACCTTGTCTATTAAGCTGGTCCCTTAACATCCGTGCACCCATAAAAGGATACCTTAAATGTAATTCGTCAAGACGTCTCATGATAGTTAAATCGTTTTCTGATACGGGGCGCGGTAAGTAATATACACTTGCCCGACTGATGCCCAGTAGTTCTGCCTGACGAGAAATGGGAAGTTTATGAGCGCGGTTTATCATTTTCTTGCACTCAGCAATCCGGCCTTGGTGAGCGCTCCCCCTAAAAAATCGTTCTCCAAGGTCAATTGGCCAATTTTGGCATGCAGCGTTTTAATATCAACTGTTGAGATTTCAGGTTCACTGGTTTTTCCAAATAGTTCGGCAGAACGATTCTCTAGTTGTTGCTTCCAGCCAGTAATTTGATTTGGGTGAACGTCAAACTCCTCTGCTATCTGTGCAAGCGTCTTATCGCCTATTAAAGCAGCTAATGCCACTTTTGCTTTAAATGCTGGTGAGTGATTTTTTCTTGCTCTTCTTTTCATTTTTCTGGTCCATTCTTATGTCCTCGCGGACTTTAAAAGGTAACAGATTTTCACTTATAGCTTTGTTCAAATTTTCGGCGCCAGCTCTCTCTAAATTAATTTATTGGGATTTTTTCTTAAAAGAAGTAATATTTAGACATTGTATCGAACAAATTTATTTTCTATCTGAAAAATAAACGTAACTACTCGCCCCGTATTATTTCCAGTTCGCCAGCCAGCGCTATTTGAACAGCAATAAGCGGGTTATAGCCTTTGTTCGCCATCGTTTGTAGATAGCTCGATATTCGACAATAAGCCTGCGCGTAAATTTCTGTTCTGAAACAACCGGACACTTTTTGTTTCACCTTGGACATCCTCAAATCCTGCTCAGCCCGGTTATTGGTAAATGAAACATGCGGGTCTTTTGCGAACAGCAGCACTGATACCTCGTGCGTTTGCATGCGTTCTAGCAGATTATGCGCAGCCGATTTAGCAAGCTTGCCGCGTTTTCCGCATTGCTTGGGCGGTATAGCTGGCAGTTCTTTTGAGCCGCGCGTTAAAATAGCGCGGTAGCGTGTATGCAGATTGACCAAGTCTGCATCAGCCAATCTTTTTTCCTCGCTGTTGGAGACCTTGACGCAGGCTTCCTGCAATAGGTGTTTCATGTTCTGTGCCCAGTCATAGTCGTTTGACTCGAAAATAAATGTCAGTTCGCGCAGCAAATGCGACCCGCAAATTCCGTGCCCGCAGTGTAGATAGGACAAATACGATGCCCAGCAATCATGAATGATCGTCCCGCCGTAGCGTGGAATAATATCAATCGATATTATCGCCGCCTTACCCCGCTTTTGGTGCAGGAATTTAAGTGTAATGTCCCCAGCCGAGTACACATGTAGCCAATGGTTAAGCTTATCGACCCGCATAGAGGTTTCATCGACGTTAATAGCAGGGGCTTTCAGAAGCTGTTCTATGGCATCAAACTCCCAGGCTTCCAGGGCCTGATGCAGGCGTAATACAAACTTAAGCAGCGTGGATTCGGCAATCACCTCACCAATCATGGCATTAACTAACTTTTGCACGCGATTCAACGCAACCATCTGACAAACCAGCAAGTTGACTACAAAAGCCTTCAGTCCCTCGCCATATTGCAAGGGGCCATGCATATCGGTAGGGAATTTAGCTTTGATCGTTGTCTTGCAGACCGGGCATTGCTTAATCTCTGCGTCTACATGCTTAACGACTTTTTCAAAGATAATGTCGATCTTGGTGCGTCTTTCGTAATGTATACAGAGAACATCGGTGAGATTTTCTGCGCAGACATCACAAACACTAACGGTAGAGACGGTCACTTGCTCGCGAACTCGGGTATTTTTAGCTAGGGTATCCGTTTCTTTTTTACCTTTACCGTTGCTGCCTTGATGGCCCAGCCAGGACTCATCCTTTTCGGTTTGCGAAGAGGGTATACTGGAATTCTTGTTGTCTTTCTTGGTGGATTTTTCGAGAAAAATGGACAGTATCAATTCAACAATCAGGAACATGCTCATCATGAGCGTTTTACTTTCTGAAGTTATTTTTCCGTCGGCACAAAGCTGTTCAAAATCGGTTTTCAATCGACTGACTTCTGTTCTAACCGAGGTTTTATCTAAGCTTGCCATTAAAGTGAATACGCTATATCTCTAAAAAGAGAGCCTATTTTATCATGGCTTTTTTCGACCTCCAGGAAGCGCTCTTGGCGAGCGGTAATCGTTTATTTGTATTCGAAAGGGTGCGCTAAGGCTTAAATCTGCTGGTGTTAATTGTAATGCGCTGTGTAGGTAGATTTTATGCTATCGCAAAAAATGATATTTCTTTGGTGGAAAAAGCTGTCAAGCAATTTTTTATTTATTTTTCAATGACGGGAGGGACGAGTAGTTACAAATAAACAACTAAAAGAATATTCAGCTGTAACTCGATAATCTTGGCGTTAACAATGTCATTTAAACCATTTTTTGGCGCAGCTAATCCTAGCTTAACTAAAATAGCTAAATCTCATATACGTCTTTGCCTCAGCAGCATTAACGACTATCAAGCCCATCGCCAGCAACAACAACGCAAACATCCTTTTGAATTTCATCGAGGTATCATTCATTTAATAACCATATGTTTGATATAGTTTTAAAGATTACCACACTCCCTGTGTAAATAATATGATACATATTTTTATGTCGTCAGCAGAGATTGAGTAAACCCCTTGGGGTTATGTGGGGGTCATCCGCAAATACCATTGCTGAAACCAGTCTGATCAAACACAAATACCTCATTTACCAGAAAGATCATTGCCCTAATATTGCCCCTTTATTTACTGCTACGTAACTAATCAAACCGTTTTAACATGTCCTTATAGTCACGAAACAAGGTATTAATTTCTCTGCAGATTGATCTTATACCACCCTTATAAGCGTTTCTTGATGATACCGCTTTACCCTCTGGTGTTCTTGCACCTGTTGATTTATTCCAGGGCTGCCAGTTCTGAATTAATAAAGCTTGCCGTGCTTTTCTCTCTGGTGTCCAAGCGTTCGCCATGGGTATGCTCCAATAGTTCGTTTGAATAATTTTTATTTTCTTGCGTACGTGGCGCAGTTACTCCGTTATTAATTTGTTGATTGCCATTGGTGATATTGGCTTGCTTGGCATAAACAACGGATGGATTTTTTATATCTGACAATGTTTGAAGCGTTGACCGGCATTGGGATTGTGCTTTATACGCCAATCGTAAAAAACTCTCATAGTGTGGCATATGCGTTTGATCAAGTCCTTTCATCACCAAATTGTTAAACAATGAGTCTAGTGTATGGTATGG